>NZ_DAOSET010000009.1:0-63219 GCF_035363275.1 Methanoculleus sp.
TCCGGTCGTCCTCTGAGGGGACTCCTATCTCGATCTCCCGGTCGAACCGGCCGGGCCGGCGGAGGGCGGGGTCGATGGCGTCGAGCCGGTTCGTGGCCCCGATCACCACGACCTGCCCCCGTTCCTCCAGTCCGTCCATCATCGTCAGGAGCTGGGCCACCACGCGCCGCTCGACCTCCCCGGTCACCTCTTCACGCCGGGGAGCGATCGAGTCGAGCTCGTCGATGAAGATGATGGCCGGCGCATGCTGCCGGGCGTCTTCAAAGACCTCACGGAGCCGCTGCTCGGATTCACCGTAGTACTTCGAGATCACTTCCGGCCCCGCGATCGAGATGAAGTGTGCCCCGCTCTCGCTTGCGACCGCCTTCGCGATCAGGGTCTTCCCGGTTCCCGGCGGGCCGTAGAGGAGGACGCCCTTCGGGGGCTCGATCCCGAGCTTCCGGAAGATCTCCGGATGGCGCATGGGGAGCTCGATCGTCTCGCGGACACGCTGCAGTTCGCCCTTCAGGCCGCCGATGTCCTCGTAACTGATCCTTTTGACGCCCTCAAACCCGGCCGCCGGCTTCTCGGAGAACTCGATCTTCGTGTTCTTGGTGATGATGACGGCGTTCTCCGGCTCGACCACCACGGCCTTGAACGCGACGAGCTGGGGCTGCATGAACGGGAGCCCCGCCTGGATCGGCACGGAATCGTTCTTGACGATCGGAAAGTCGATCAGTTTGTTGACGACGCTGCCGTAGTTGATGGGGAGCTGCTTGGGGAGGTCCTCTGGAGGTGCGAGCACCACCCGTTTCGCCTCGACCTCCTCGTCCAGCGTCTTTATCTTCACCCGGTCCCCGATGCTGGCGCCGGTGTTGAGCCGGGTAAAATTATCGATCCGGACCTTCCCCTGGTGCCAGTCGTTCACCATGGCACGCCAGACCTTGGCCACGGTGCGACGCTTTCCTTCGATAGCAACAAGGTCTCCGGGGCTGAGCCGGAGCTGCAGCATGGTGTCGGGGTCAAGCCGTGCCTTGCCCGCCCCCTGATCCTCCGGATAAGCGCTATCCACCTTCAAGTATATCTCGGGCATTACCTCTAGTTCTTATATTTCGGGGATTTATAAGTACTGGAGGCGCATGAACACACTTCTCTTCGACCCGTTCAACGGGGCCGCGGGCGACATGATCATCGGCTCTCTGCTCGATCTGGGGGCCGATGAAGGGCTTGTCCGGGCGGCAATGCGTTCCGTCGTCGGGGAACCGACAATAGAACGGGTAGACCGCTCCGGCATCCGGGCCGTCCGGGTGAGAGCGCATGCCCCGGTCGTTCATCGCACCCTCGACGAGGTGCTCGACCGGGTGGCCGAGAGCGACGCTCCTGCCCCTGCACGGGAGATGGCCCGGAGAGTATTTCTCCGGATACACCGGGCCGAGGAGAGTATCCACGGGCCCGGAGCGCATTTCCACGAGGTGGGTGCGGACGACGCCGTCGCCGACGTGGTGGGGGCCTGCACTGCCCTGTACTCCCTTTCCCCCGACGGGGTCGCCGTCCTCCCGGTCGCCCTCGGGAGAGGGTTTGCGGTCGGGGCACACGGCACCTTCCCCATCCCTGCCCCGGCGACCGTGGCGATCCTTGCCGCATCGGATCTCAAGACCGCCCCCGGCGAGGAGGAGCGGGAGCTCTGCACCCCCACGGGGGCCGCTCTCCTCGCCGAGTTCTCGACGGTCCGTCCGGAGGACCTCGGCCCCCGGACTATCCGGGCGGTCGGCTACGGGGCGGGGAGCAGGAACCCGCCGGGAAGGCCGAACGTCCTCCGGTCGATGCTTGTTGAGACGGAGGGTCGGGCTCACGGCGACCGGGTCGATATCCTCGAGACGAACGTCGACGACGTCACCGGGGAGGCCCTCGCCTACACGATCGGCCGCCTGATGGAGGAGGGGGCACGGGACGCAAGCGCTACTCCCGTCGTGATGAAGAAGGGGCGGAGTGGCCATCTTGTCCGGGTCGTCTGCCGCCCCGACGCGACCGACCGCCTCGTGGGCGTGATGGCCGCCGAACTCGGGACGCTTGGGATCCGGTGCCTGCCGATGGTTCATCGGGCGGTCGCCGAACGGACGATCGAACCGGTGACGGTGACGATCCGCGGCCGGGAGTACACGATCGACGTCAAGTGCGGCTGGTCGGGAGGGAAGATCACCTCGTTCAAGGCGGAGTACGAGCAGGCGGCGGCCTGTGCCCGGGATCTCGGGATCCCGCTCCGGGAGGTTGCCGGGACGGTCGAAGCGGCTGCACGAGCACGCTTCATCGAGCGGGGTGTGCTTGTGCCATGAAGCCGGAACGGGTCAGCACGGGGAGCCTGCCCCTCGACGACCTGCTGGGCGGCGGGCTTGAGCGGCGGACGATCACCCAGATCTACGGCGAGCCCGCGAGCGGCAAGAGCACGTTCTGCCTGATGGCGGTGGTGGCCTCTCTCAGGTCCGGAAACTCGGTCGTCTACATCGATACCGAAGGGTTCTCGGTGGAGCGGTTCACCCAGATCGCCGGGGAGAACGCCGGGGCGTTCGCCGACCGGCTCTACCTCTTCGAGCCGATCGATTTCGCCCAGCAGGGGGCGATGATAGCCGATGCGGAAGGACTGCTCCGGAAGAGGGACGGCGCCCCCGTCGATCTCCTGGTGATGGACTCAGCGACCGCCCTCTACCGAACCGAACTCGACCTCGGGCGGGAGGCGGTGCGGAAACTCTCGCACCATATGATCAAACTCCTCGGGCTTGCGAAGAAGTACGACATCCCGGTCCTGATCACCAACCAGATCTATATGGACGTGGAACGGGACCGGGTCGCGGGTCTTGGGGGGACGGCGCTTGAACATATCTCGAAGGCCATTATCAGGCTCGAAAAGAAGGATAGTGTCCGGCGGGCGATGCTCCGGAAGCACCGGTCCCGGCCGGAAGGGCTCTCGTTCGATTTTGTGATCATCGAAGACGGTATCAGAACGGTATAAAACCTTCAAAAACCATCTCGGCGGGGCCTTCCATGGTGACGGCCTCCCCGAAGCGGATGACGAGCGGGCCGCCTTTTGTCTCGACCCTCACCGCATTCCCGGCTTTGCCGAGATGACGGGCGACCGCGGCGGACGCGGTGGCGCCGGTGCCGCAGCTCTCGGTCTCGTCCTCGACGCCGCGCTCGAACGTCCGGATCCGGAGCGTGCCGTCGCCGGCAACCTCGACGAAGTTGACGTTCGCGCCCTCAAGGAAGGTGGGGTGGTTCCGGATCGCCGGGCCGGCGGTGGCGATGTCGACGGCGCCGATCTCATTGACGAAGACAACGGCGTGAGGAACGCCGGTATTCGCGGCGTAGACGGTGAAGTTGCGGATCTCCTCTTTATATTCGCCGTTTCCGGCAGCGGGGATGGCGCTCCGCTCGAACGCGGGCGTCGGCATGGTGATCGTCGCGGTGAACTCGTCGTCCGCGTAGCCCATCGTCACCGGGACGACCCCGGCCCCGGTCTCGATCGAGCAGGACTCTTTCACGTAGCCGGCGTCATAGGCGTACTTCGCGAGGCACCGGATGCCGTTTCCGCACATCGCGGCCTCGCTCTCGTCGGGCTGGAAGAGCCTCATCCGGGCATCGGCTTTATCGGACGCCTGAAGGAAGAGGATACCGTCGGCACCGATGCCGAACCTGCGGTCGCAGTAGAGTGCCGCGAACCCTCCCTTCATATCCTCGGGGATGGCTTCCTGTTCGAATTCGTCGATCAGAATAAAGTCGTTGCCGTTTCCCTGCAGTTTGGTAAACCCGAGCTCCATCTCCATAGTGTAGCCTCTCTATCGTAGGTATTGGGAGCGGCGGGTGATAAACCGTGGGGGTTCGTGGGGGGATGCGGCGCCGGGGATTATGGCTTCCTCACGTTGCACCGCATAGACGCATCCACCATGTGATATCCATTTGAGGGCCAAGGACCAGCTCCGGCGGAGAGGTGAATACCGTGAACTTCACTGGGATATCCTCGATCCCCATCTCCCTTGCCCGCGTATCAAGCATCGCATACACCGCTTCTATCGAGGAGACGTTCTCCGGCGGGGGCGGGCTGTTCCAGATGCTCTCACCCGGAGATACCCGTCAAGATCGTGGCCGAAACCGATGAGAGACCCGTTGGGGTAGAGGTAGCGTTCCCGTATCAGACTCTTTGTGGCGGCAGTGAAACTTGAAAGCGGTACGCCTTTGCCGCCCTTCGAGGACGGAAGCCCTCCGAGCGTGATGGTGACGGGCTCCTGCCTGTTCAGGCCGGCTTTGAGGTGCTCGATAATCTTCAGGCAAGTTCGTCTCCGGGAATAGATGGGGGCAGAGACGAGAATAGAATTGGTGTTTGTGCTATAAAATTCATAAAATCTGGAATACGACATTGAGGTATCAGAAAAGAGAAAATGTATGGCCCTTGCCCTGCTGTCGGCCATTACCTCCTTTGCCCGTGCCCCCGGTGTCGCCAACTGAAGGCGGGCACCCGGCTCGCCCTCCGGCGTCGGACGATCCGGTAACGATCCTGCGGCTGTGCGACAGCATCGGTCAGGGGGAGACTAACAGGCACCGGTTCTATCTCGGAAGCGGTGTCGCACATCCTGGGTGTACCCGGAGGGCTGAGCCTCAACCCGGATGTTGACATACGCCCTTCCGGGGAGTAGGCTCGGCACGTTCCGGACGATAGCAACGGGAAGACAAATAACAGGATTGATATCGACATTGACCCAGATAGCAATTATGTGGAACCAGGAGCCCGGACATTCGATGTATACGGCGAGCGGGTGCCGTTCCAGAGACCATACACCCTCAACATTTACCTGCGCTGGACCGGGCAGACTTTTCCGGCTGTTCACCCTCTCGATCCTCGTTCTGGTGCTGCTGGTAGCGGTTGCCGATGCCGCCGAATACACGGTCCGGCCATCGAGAAACGTCGGGCAAGAACCCGGCATGTCCGTATCCGGCGAGACGGTTCAGGAGCTCGACCCGATCCCGCTCTGGCTCGTCCTGCTACTGTGCGTGTTTCCCCAGTTGACGGCGGCCCCGATCGAGACCCTTCTCCCCCTGAAGGCCGTCGGCTACCTCGGGTACAAACGAATCTGCAGAAAGAATGTTCTGGACAGTCCGCGGAGGCTTGAGATTCTACGCTTCATCAAGGCAAACCCGGGGTTGCACTTCAGGGAATTGCTGAGGGAGATGTCGCTGACGAGAGGGACACTTGGTTACCATGTGGAAAGACTGGAGTCCGCAGGCCTGTTGAAGGCGATCAAGAGCAGGGGGAGATGCCATTATTTCGCCACAGGTTCGCCGTACTCTGCTGAAAAAGAGGCTTTTATCATTGCCATGGGTAATGACACTCTGCGAGGAATTATAACACGGATCCTCCTGAATCAGGGTGCATGCACCGAAGAACTCGCCGAAGAGTCCGGTCTGTCCAGAGCCACAGTCTATACGCACGTAAAATATCTGGAACACCTGGGTATCGTAACATCCGAGAGGGAGGGGCGGTATGTGCGGTATACTCTCACCGACGACTACTCTCGAATACTGACGGAGTATGCGCATAACCGCAGTTCCGGATCCGCAGGGATTCCGGCGGAACATGCTGTGTGAGTCAGTCTCGCGGGGATGACTGCTCTTTCCACCTGAAGAGTACGAGCGGTGTGTCCTCGTCGCAATGGATCTTTTACCCCCGATTGCCGGAATGCCCGGACGCTGCTACCGGCGCGCGGACGTGCGCCATCGGCCTGCAGCTGATATTCGGGGATAGTGCCGGAGTATCGGGCTCCTGCAGATGCAGGACGGATTGTATTCCCGGTCCGGAGCCCTCGAATGCCTGTTCGAGTCGATGATTGTCACAGAAAAGGTATAAAGAAGGACAACGACGTCTCGACTGGCGATACCCCCTGCGGTATCCCGCGGGGGCCGGGTGTCTCGATTGGCGTCGTGCCCCGACCCCCACAGCGTGCCCGGAGGGCAATAGTGCTGTTGGCTGCGATCAGGGATAGCCGTTACGGTTCCGTGGCCTTCCGGGTATGCATAAAGGAGGAACGAAAATGACACAGAAAAAAGGTCCTTATATCAGGCCTGTACTCATGGCCCTGCTTCTTGTGGCCATGGTTGCCGTGCCTGCGGTGAGTGCGTATCAGGCGACAGACTCCGCGACGTCGTATAAAGAGACGTCACCAACCCGAGTTCAGTATTCCGCTGAGACTCACGTGACGGAGCCTATGGATGAGATCTACATCCAGGCAAGCCTCCGGTATACTGATGGTTCTTCGCCACTCACGGAGGTCGCCATTACTCAAATACAGCCCTACTACAACGAGCGTCATGCCACGGCATCTGGATCGTATTCCAATCCCGCGCCGGGCAATTACCAGGCCCATGGTTACCGTGCGCTGGTCGAGAACGGTGTCGTATCGAAGAGCTGGTTTGACCAGAGCGGCTGGACCCAGGTGTGACAGCCTGTTCTCATGAATTTTGCCGTGGGGCCGTTGTTTCCCGTAAACTGCGGTCCCTTTGGCATCCCATTGGGCGTGAGCATATGAGCGGTGACAACCCATGCAAGTAACGGCGAGCACCCGACCGACCGGAGGCGGCCTGATGACTGTGGTACGCAAGGAGTTTGCCGACCACCTGACGAACCGGACGTTCCTCGTCCTCGCCGTCCTGCTCCTCGTGGTCTGCATCCTCCCGTTCCAGCAGGGCCTTGCCGGATATCGATACGCCCAGGAGGCGTACGCCGATCCCGTCATCGACGAATGGGGTTTTCACGAGCCTATGCTTGGCTTGCCGAACGCCGCCGACGTCTACTTCCCCCTCCCGGAGGCCATATCGACCGCCGGGGCGATCCTGGCGATCGCCATGGGGTTCGACCTCGTCTCGCGGGAGCGGCAGACCGGCTCGCTGAAGATGCTCCTCGTCCGGCCGATCTTCCGGGACGAGGTCATCACCGGCAAGGCGCTCGGAGGCCTCCTTGCCCTGACGATGGTCGTCGCCGCCGGGCTTGCCGTCTCGATGGCGGTCCTCTTCCTTGAAGGGATCGTGCCCGGCCCGGACGATCTGGTCTCGATCCTGCTTTTTTCGCTCGCAACGGTTGCGTTTCTGGCGTTCTACTTCGGCCTTGCCCTGGCAATCTCGACGGTGGTTCCGCGGACGGGGAAAGCCTTTTTGTATGCGCTGATTGCGTTCTTCGTCTTTTCAGCCGTAATTCCGGCGGCGGGAGAGGTTGCGAAGGACACCTTTGCCGGGGCTCATCCTCTCCCGGGAGCAAGCCCCGCCGAACGAGAGGAGTATCAGGCCCGGCTCGATCTGGTCGAGAGTGTCGTGACGGTCTTTTCTCCGCAGAGAAACTACAAACTGGTTGCAGCAAGCGCCCTTGAACCGCGGCTCACCGCCTATTCATTTCTCGGGGGTTCCTGGGTGTTTCTCCCCGACGACGGGAGCGCCCACCCGATGGACGCCCTCGCGCGGTTCTGGCAGAACGCGCTGGTGCTCTTTCTGGCGCCGCTCGCGCTCTTTGTGCTCGCCTATATAGCGTTCCAGAGGATGGATGTCCGGTGATGCCCCGATGAGAATCGATCTTTCCCGTGTCGCGATCATCGCGCGAAAGGAGTTTGCCGACCACCTCACCGACCGGACATTCCTCCTGGTGCTTGCGCTCTTCGGGATCCTGACCGTTCTTGCCCTGCATAACGGATTTGACAGTTACGCGAGTTCATTGCAGTGGTATGAACTTCAACTGGAGCAGATGAAGATCGCCCTCCCGCCTATACCGGCAAATTACTCCTCCCCTTTTATCCCGTCGGCCATGTACATCCTCCTGGCCCCCGGGGAGAATTTTCTCCTCTTCGGCCCGGTTCTCGCGATCGCCGTGGGGTTCGACCTCATCTCCGGGGAGCGGACGACCCGATCGCTCCGGATGCTCCTCGTCCGGCCGGTCTTCCGGGACGAGGTCATCACCGGCAAGGCCGTGGGCGGCGCCGCCGTGCTGGCGCTCGCATCCGCCGTGCCGTTCATCCTGGCGCTGGGCGCGATGCTCGCCGCCGGGTTCACCGTCACGCCTTACGCGGCGGTGATGGTAGCGCTCTTCTGGGGAGCCACGGTCCTCTACCTGCTGGCGTATTTTGCCGTCGCCGTCGTGTTCTCCGGGTTTACCGAAGACGGCGGCCGGGCGCTTGCCTGGGCGATGGCGGTCTTCATCCTCTTCTCGACGGTCGTTCCCGCCGCGGCCGGGTATGCCGCCGGTCTGGCCGCCGGCCCCCTCCCCGAACCGCTCCCGGAGGATGTCCTGCCGGAGGAGATGCAGAGCTACCTGGAGGAGGAGCAGAGCAGGTACTACGGGACGTACAACGGCGTCAGAGACGCATTCCTGGCGCTCAGCCCAAACAGCAACTACGAGACGATGTGTGATACAGTGGCGGAGGTTCTGGTTGACTATCACGGCGAGGACGCGGTGACTCACGCCCCCGGGGAACTGCTGGACCGGCTCTGGCAGAACATCGTTGCCCTCGTTGTGTTCCCGGCGATCTTCCTTGCCGTAGCCTATGTGCGGTTCATGCGGATCGATCTGCGATGACAATCGGATTCCGAGTGAAAAAATGGTAAATATCAAGCATTCTCCGATGGAGGGCCGGTTTATTCAGACGAACTGGTTTCGGTTGCCGGGGTTGAGATGCCCGGGTGACGGTGCAGCGATGCCGATGCAGACCTTCAGTCCGCGGCGGTGCAGGACTATTACGCTCTCGTCGCTCGCTGCCGGGGGTGGCTTTCCGTGACTTCAGGCTTGTTCGTCGTGCTGCAGAAAGAGTTTGTCGACCAGTTGACCAACTGACGCTTCCTCACCATATTTGCATTGTTTCTGATCATATCTGCGATCGGCGTACACGATGGGGCAGACCAGTACAACAATATGCTTGCATCGTACGCACAGCGGATGCAGTCCGTCTCTTCCGATACCCAGATACCGGGATATATGCCAGAAATACCCTCGCCCCTGATAATTTTTACAAAAATGACCGACTACTTTGTGATGTTTGGGGTATTCCTCGGCATCGCAATGGGATTTGACCTCATCTCAAAAGAAAAAGAGACACGATCGCTCAAAACCCTCCTTTCCCACCCGGTTTTCAGGGATGAGATTGTGAACGGAAAAGCAATCGCCAGCGCCCTGGTACTGGCGATCGCCCTCGGTGCGACGATAGCGGTATCGGTCGCCATTCTCCTTGTTATGGGTATCGTACCAACCGTCGACGAATTCTGTGCGATCCTGATGTTCACCGGTATATCCACGATGTTCGTCCTGACCTACTTCTCGCTTGCTCTCATGATGTCCACCGTCGCGCCGGACAGCGGAACAGCCCTCATATCCACCCTTGCAATCTTTCTGCTCCTCTCATCAGCCGTACCAATCTTAGGCTGGACGGCCGCCGAGATGATTGCCGGACCGCTCCCCGCTTCTCCTGTCGATGCCCAGGGCTCTCATTACATCTCTAAAAACATCGATTCCAGTGAATTTGAGCAGTATGAGCGAGAAATGCAGTCTTACTGGGAGGGACGGGCTGCCGCATCATCTCTGATCAATTTGCTCTCTCCGAACGTCAATTACCAAAAAACTGCACTTGCTGTCACCGATCCGAAGATTGCCGTGACAATGGACAACAACCCATACTCCTTCGTTGAAGGTCCTCCGGAGACACAACCCGGCCTGGATGAAATTCTCGGCAGGATCTGGGCAAATGTTGTTGCACTCATTGCTCTGCCGTGCGTATTCTTCTCTGCCGCGTATGTTACGTTCATGCGGATGGATATCCGGTGACGGTCGGGAGCGATCCAATCCTGAATGCGCGCAATCCGCCTGTAGCCGGCATCCGGGGGGAGAGACCGGAGCACCGGGCTCCGCTGCCGGCAGGCCCCCCTTTTCTTCCGATCCGGAGCCTTCGAATGCCCGGATGTGTAGCTGATCGTCACAGAAAAGGTATATGAGAGAACGTCGACGTCTCCATCGGTGATACCACGTGTGGTATCCCGCAGGGGCCGGGGACCTCGATCGGCGTCGTGTCCCGGCTCCCACCGCGTGCCCGGAGGGCAATGGTGCTGTTGGCTGCGATCGGGGATAGCCATTGCAGTTCCGCGGCCTCCGGGAGGAGCGTGAATAGAATTAGGTGAAACCATCATGAAACGGAACAAAATCTTCAGAACGTGCGCTGTTGCCGTCATCGGCCTGCTCCTGGTCTGCATGGCGGCGGTGCCGGTCGGCGCAGAGAATGATCTGCCCCATGTTATGCCTGTCGACGGAAACCTGACACGCGTCACTCCCGTAGATGTGGGCTTGACCCCCATCGTGTCCGTCGACGGGAACCTGACGCGCGTCATACCCGTCGACGGCGGTTCCCTCGTCATCGACGAGGGCGGAGGTGTCGACTGTACGGCAGACGCGGGGTCATGGTTCGTCGAGAACCATACGCCGGGATTGGTTTACCGGTTCATCGTGGAGTGCGAATACGTCGACACCAACAGTGCAATCGGAGGTACGGCCGAGTTCCGACTGGAAGGACCGGATGGCACGGTAGATGCGTGGACCATAGACGACACCCTGCTCCTCAACGACAACTGGAAGGGAACGCTTTCGGTGGACTTCATGCCTGAGGGTCCCGGTGCGTACCACTGGGAGACCGCGTGCAATAAAGGCGGAGAGAGCACTTCGTCGCGAGGAGATCTCGTCTTCCGGTAGGAGATCGTCCGGGTGAAAACGGATCATATAATCTCAGAAAAGCTCTCGGTGATGCCTCCTTTGGTTTCTCCAGAGGGTTGGCTCCCATACGAGCAGTAATCAAATGAGCAGCAGGTAACATCATGGCTGGCATAAACCCGTTGACCGCCGCCCTCATAATCCTGGCATTCATCGCTGGAATCGGGGCTGGCTATCTCCTTCCAACGCAGAATGAGCCCGCAGCAGCAGGGGCTGCAGGCATATGCCCGGCAGAGATCACGTCTCTCGACGCATTGACCGTGGCGCTTCACGATCCGGAGGTCGTCGAACTACTGGACAACAAGAGCATCGATACGATCACGTTCTCAAAAGGTTCCTATCCCGAGAGGGACACAAACTACACCCAGCTCGTCTTCCGTCCCCTGGACCCGGACCCTGACGACCGTGAGACCTCTTCGATGATTGTGGTGAAGATCAACGACTCCTGCATGGTCTACTCCGTCTACGAGACGTATCCGTCGTATATTCCCGAGGCTCCCCCCGGGACATAAGGAGGCCTCACATGAAACAAAATTCCCGCACCCTGACCTTGCTCATCGCCGTCGTCCTCTTCGTTGCCTACCTGATCTACTGGGTCCTCCGCATGAGCTCGCTTCCCCTCATCGCCGACGCCGTGCTTGCTGGCGGCGTCATCGCCGCTGTGGCCCTGGGAATCATTGCGCTCGGGAGGGGGACGGCGGTTCAGCGGCTCGCGGCCTCGGTCGTCATCGGGGTGATCCTCTGCGGCCTGATCTTTCTCGGCCTGAACGTCTGGGCCGGGTGGTACGAACACCGTCCTGGCCTTGTCGGCTACGAAGTCACGGTAGACGGCCTTGAAGGGCGAACCGAGGGGCTTGTGACGACGATCCTCGTTCCCCTCCCCGTGCAGGACGGGGAGGTGATCATCCCGGCATCCAGACTTGAAGGCCGGACGTTCGACGGCTGGACGACGACGATCGTCGGGACACGGGACGGGAATATGCTTGCGTTCCAGAACCGGAACAACACCCTGACCGATATCCAGGCCCGCTTCACGCGTGACGAGGAGACTATAGAAGGGACGAAACGCTCCCCGGTGGAACACCTCTCGCCGGTCGTCGAGAGGAGCGCGGATGACCGGTATGTAACGGTCATCTTCGTTGACGAGGGCATCGGCCCACCCGGAGAACTGACGGTCTCCCTCACGCTGACGGCCGGGTGCGGCCTCTTCCACGGGATGGCGCAGGAGACCTACCGGACAGAAGTGAGGGAGACTGTCCCCGCCGGGACGAGTGGGCGGATCGTCGTTGATGCAACGGTCGAGAAGGTACGTTGACCGCCCGGGCCGTGAGCGGGGATAGGCGTGTCTTCAGGCTGTGGGGGATTTTCTCCGGGCACCGGGGTGATCCCGGTGAGGGCGCAGGTGGCAGGGTTTGGGGATGTGTGGCGGCGGTTGCAGGCGCCCGTTGAGGTCATTCTGTGCCTGGGTTCTGGAGAAAACCGGTGCCTTACCTCTCGATAGCAGGACCAAATGGATTCTCCCGACCACGAGGGCCGGGTTGAGCAGGAGAGGGGCGTCGTTGAGAGGTCAATAGAGCCGGAGTACGTTAATATTTTAATATTATGACTATTTCAGCCTTGACAGGACTTAATTTCAACTCTCTGAACCCCCACAAACTCTCGCAGTTCATCCGGTTCGGGTGATTCATTGACTTCAAGGAATAACGAAATTGCCTCGTCAAGTCGTCTTATTAATTCTTCATAAGTCCTTGCCTGTGTAAAACACCCCGGAAGCGAGGGAATCGAGGCATAGTAGTAACCATCCTCGTCTTTCTCTATGAGGCAATTGACTTTCATACCAATTTTATCATATTGTTTTGTGGAATAATATATCTCGTGACGTTCAGTGTTACTGAAAAATTGGTTCTATGATCCCCACCTCACCGCAGCTCCTCGATCTTCCACCCCAGGTAATCCCGTATCACCGTGAACGCGAGCCCCGGCGGGATCGCCCCCTGCTCGGTGACGATCAGGTCGACATACTCCGCGGGCGTCACGTCGAAGGCCGGGTTCCTGACCCGGACGAACGGAAGTCTCTCCACTTCTTCACGGGGGAGCACTTCATAGGGGTCCCGCTCCTCGATCTCGATCAGTTCGCCGAGGATCGTCCTTGGCGCAAACTTGTAGGTCTCCGCCGCCACGATGACGTTCGTCCGCGCCTCGTGTGCTGCGTGCGCAATCTGGGCGGTCCCGATCTTGTTCACCACCGCGCCGTTCACCGCGATCGCGTCGGCACCGACGACGACCAGGTCGACGTCATTGATGAAGTAGCGGACCGCCGAGTCGACAATATAGTTTGTGCGGATCCCGGCATCGTTTAAGGTCCTGATGGTGATGAGACCCTGGCCCCGGGGCCGGACCTCCGTCGCGTAGACCTCGATCTCCTTGCCCTGCCGGTGGGCCTCGAGGATGCACGAAAGCGCCGCCTCGGAGTTGCAGTGGGTCATAAGGACGTCGCCGTCGGAGATGTGGCGTGCCCCAATCTCCGCTATCCGCTCGATGGCGTGCTCCGAGTGGTCGACGAACTCCGCTGCTCGCGCAAGAACCGCGTCCCGTCCGGCCTCCACGGACTCGAACGAATCGAGAGCCCGCATCACGGAGCGCACCGCGTTCGGGAGCGAGACGGCAGTAGGGCGAGTCGCTGTGAGGATATCGGCCGCTCTCTGCATCTCCTGCTTGAAGGTCTCTGGGTCGGATACGTCAAGATTCCGGGCATAATCGGCCAGTGATTCTACCGCCGCCCGGGCGATCCTGCCGGCGCCCCGGATCTCCATATTCTTTATGCTTGCTGCCGTCTTACTCAGTACCATAGGTCTTCATTGAAGAGACGACCAGAGACTACATAGATTTATTGACGTGAGAACACATGTCGGTTGCCGTTGTTTTCGATAGTGCAGGCACACTTCTCCGGACCTACCGCGTGGCGCGGGATCTCCTCCACGATGAGATGTTGACTGAGGTCGAGACCACGACCATCACCTTTGGGGTTGAGGCGAGGGTGCTCGTCGTCCTCCACCTCCACTCCCGGGATGTCATGGAGGCGCCGGAGGACCGGCTCCTCTCGGAGTTCTTCCTCGAACGGTCGGTCGGGTTCGGGGTGGCCTGCTCGCGGCGGGTCATCCCCGCCGAGGAGGTTGCAGATATCCTTTATACCGACAGGCGTGCCCGCATCGGCGACCTGCAGGCCTGCATTCGAAAGGTCTGGAGTTGCTGCAAGAGAGAGTCGATCGTCACCATGAACAGCGGCGTCATCCTGAACATGGACCTCTCCTGCATCGAGTTCACCGTGACCACCGGCGGGAGACCTTTTAGCGGTGCGAGAGAGGCCATCAGCGAACTGCACCGTATGGGCGTCCCCGCATACATAGCATCCGGGGACCGCGTGACGAAACTCGAACGGATGGGGGACTACCTCGGCATCCCCAGAGAACGGGTCTACGGCGTCGCGACCCCCTCGATGAAGGCCCGGATCGTGGAAGACCTCAAAGAGCAGTACAACAAGGTTGTTATGGTTGGCGATGCCATCAACGATCTCCATGCCTTCCGGAAGGCGGACCTTGCACTGCTGACCGAACAGCAGTCCGATCACAAACCGGATATACTCTATACCACCGCAGACCGGGTGATCCGCAACGTCAGCGAGGTGCCCGGTATCGTGGCGGAACTTCTCGTGGAAACCACGGAGAGCGGGAAAAGTGCAACAATATAAACCCTAATATGATACCACGAGAAGATTAGATTAACGAGGAACTCGAGATGACCCCACTCATTACGGTAAAGAACCTCTGCATGGAGTTCAACGGGACTGTTGTACTCAAAGATATACATTTTGAGGTAGCGGAGGGAGAGACAGTCGGCATAATCGGGAGAAGCGGGGCCGGCAAGACCGTTCTTATGCACCTTATGCGGGGCGTGGACCAGCCCCCGACACAGGGATCGATCATCTATCATATCGTCGCCTGTGGTGCGTGCGATTATGTCGGCGTCCCGAGCGAGGGAGGGAAGCCGTGCCCCGTCTGTGGCGGCGAACTCAAAGCCATGGACGTCGATTTCTGGGCGGATGAGAGCGCGGCGATAAAACGACGGATCATGCGAAGGACCGCTATCATGTTCCAGCGGACGTTCGCCCTCTACGGCGACGACCGGGTGATCGAGAACATCCTGCGGGCGCTCGACGACATCGGCTATCCGGCGGAGAAGGCGGTCAGCAGGGCCGCCGACCTCATCGACCAGGTCAGGCTCTCCCACCGGATGATGCACATCGCCCGCGACCTCTCCGGCGGCGAGAAGCAGCGGGTGGTGCTCGCCCGGCAGCTCGCCAAGAACCCGTTCATGCTCTTTGCGGACGAACCGACCGGGACGCTCGATCCGGAGACCGCCACGCTCGTTCACCGGATGCTCATCGAGAGTGCTGAGAAAAACGACATGGCAATGGTAATCACGTCGCATTTCTCAAACGTCATCAAGGACGTCGTGGACCGGGCAATCCTCCTTGAGGACGGGGAGATCAAGGAGATCGGGGCCCCGGAGGAGGTCATTCACCGGTTCATGGAGGACTACAGCGACACCGAGCAGCACGAGACTGCGGAGGTCGGCGAGAAGATCCTGGTCGCCCGGGACGTGATCAAGCGTTACCTCTCGGTTGACCGGGGCATGGTCCGGGCGGTCAACGGCGTCTCCTTCGAAGTCGCCGAACAGGAGATATTTGGGATCATCGGCAAGAGCGGTGCGGGTAAGACGACCCTTTCAAGGATTATATCCGGGATCCTCGAGCCCACCAGCGGCGAGATGAACATCCGGATCGGGGACGACTGGATCGATATGACGAAACCCGGCATTGAGCACCGCGGACGGGCGAAAGGCTACATCGGCCTTCTCCACCAGGAGTACGACCTCTACCCGCACAGGACGGTGCTCGACAACCTCACCGACGCCATCGGCCTCGAGTTCCCCAAAGAACTTGCGATGAGGAAGGCGATCATCACCCTCGGGATGGCCGGGTTTACCCCCGAGAAGAGCCGGGAGATCCTGGACCGCTACCCAAGTCAGCTCTCCGAGGGCGAGAAGCATCGGGTGGCGCTTGCCCAGGTTCTCATCCGCGAGCCCCTTATTGTCGTCCTCGACGAGCCGACCGGCACGATGGATCCCATCACGAAGATCGATGTGAAGCACTCGATCCTCCACTCGCGTGAGGAGATGGACGAAACGTTCATCGTGGTCTCACACGACATGGAGTTCGTGCGCGATGTCTGCGACCGGGTCGCCCTCATGCGGGGTGGCAAGATCATCAAGATGGGTCCGACGGAGGAGGTGCTTGCTCACCTCACCGAGGACGAACGACGCGTGATGGGGGCAGGCGCCCCCTGAGGTGTGAAGGATGGAGATCCACCTGGACGGAGAACGTGTAGAAGTCCCGGCAGGCGCCCGACTCGGGGATCTCCTCCCCGGGCGGGCCGGGCGGTGCAGCGTCGCCGTCATCCGCCCGGCAATCGAAGAGGACGCGGCGGAGTCGCAGGAGGTCAGGTTCGTCACCTCGGCCGGTGATTCGGTCGCCGAGATAGCGGAGCCGGCGATGGTCTCCCGGCTCTTCCGGCCGGGCCTCTCCGAGCACCTCCGCCTGCACTGGCAGGACCGCCACGCCGCTGCCTTCGGGCCGTTTAAATCCGATATCAGGCCGGCACGGGAGCCAGGCCGGTACGAGCGAGGCGACGTCATCCTCGGGTGCGGCGGCTACGAACCGTCCCGGTCCTACCTGATCTTCGCGCGTATGCGGCATACCGCCGACTACGGAGCTCCGGCGGGAGGCGGCGTCATCGGCAGGGTCGTCACCGGCCGGGGACTGCTTGACCGGATCGTCGAGGGCGACCGGATCGTCGAAGTCGAGCGGATATTCAGGCGTGCCGACCGGTCGCATGCCGTTATCACCCGCGATGCGGGGTTCCCGCTCGAAGACGGGATGCAGGTCATCTCCTACGTGGAGGCGGATGTGGAGGGTTTCAGAGGAGAAGGGATTGATATCCGGACCGCCCGCAGCGTCGAGCATTTTCTCCTCGCCGTGCAGAACGGCAGATTCCCGGTGGACCGTTCGAGCAGCACCTACATCGCCGATACGCACCTGGTCCCGACGAAGGTTCCGGCAGACCTTCCCGGCCCGCGGCTCGAGGGGACCATCACGGTCCGGACCGCCGGGAAATCATCGGGCGCCGTCTACATCTACACGCAGGGCGTATCGGCAAGCCCGGTGCATACCGTCGTCGGCCGGGTCCGCCACGGGCTTGAACTCGTCCGGTTTGCCGGCGAGGGCGACCTCCTCGCCATCCGGGCCGAACCGGAACGGTTTGATCTGGTCGGTCTCGACCTTGGAGAGGCCGAAGCGGTCGCTGCCCGGCGCGGTATCACGCTCACCGCCGATGCGGCTGAAGGTGACCGCGTCGTGGTCGGCCAGACCCCGGCAACGACGCTCGAGGTCCTGGCCGCCGGAGCGGTCAAGGTCACGACGGAACCCTCCGCTCACGTCATCAGCATCACGCTCGACGAAGCGGCTGCTCCCCGGTCGGTCACGATCTTCCGTGAGGTGACCGGGCTTAAACATCATGCCGTCGGGAAGATGCCGCTCGTATTCACGTTCGAGGACGTCTTCCTCTTCAAGCCCAAGATCGGGAAGGGTGTCGGGATCATCCCGGAGAACACCCCGACAGGCGAGGTACCGGCGTTCACCCTTGCGATGACGAACGATTCCCGGCGGGGTGCCGGCATGGTCGGCGTTCGCACGACACCGAACGCCGAGTTCGGGCCGACATCTGAACCGCTCACGGGCACGAACGTCATCGGGAACGTGCTTGATGCGGGGAACCTCGCCGGGATGCGCGAAGGGGCGACGGTATACGTGAGAGAGGTGAAGTGATGGCCGAGTACATCCCGAAATACGTGGGCACGATAACGAAATACGTCTTCATCGAGTCCCCGTCCATGACCCCCGGCGAGCTCGCGCTCAGGGCATACGAGGCGTCCGAGGGCGTCCTGATCAAGGAGACATGCTTCGGGCTGCAGCTGACCGGCGTTCCTGAGGCGGTCGACCGCCTCATCGACGAGATTCGTTCCTTCGACCCCACCCACATCTTCGTCAAGGACCGCGGGTTCCCGCCCGGTGACCCGCGGCGGTGTCGGGCGAACCTCGGCGGGGCACGGCCGGGCTACCTCGGCCACGAGCGTGAGTTCCGCATCCTCCGCTACATCACCCGCGGCCTCGAAGAACTCGATCGCCGGGGAGAGGATGCGGAAGTGCCGGAAGCGGAAGTGCTGCGCGAGAAGAGACCCCTGCTGGATATCAAGCGATTACAAGAACTGATAGAGACAGAGGAGCAATAACATGGCAAAGGTGTTTATCTACCCTGCAACGAGCCTCATCCTCTCCGACCTGGTGGCTCGGTTCGGCCATAAACCGCTCGGTGCAGCCCTTGGTATCCGGGAGCGGATACAGACCGCCGGGGTCGACTCCCCGCCCCTGCAGATCACGCCCGAAGAGCCCAAGCGCGGCCTGAAGTATGCGGCCGTCGAAGTGCCGTCCGGCGTCCGGGGCAGGATGGCGATTTACGGCCCTCTCATCGAGGAGGCCGAGGCCGCGATCATCGTCACCGACGCCGACCTTGCGTTCGGGTGCATGGGATGCGCCCGCACCGACGAGTTGATCCTCTTCTCCCTGCGCCAGAAGGGCATGCCGATCCTGGAACTGAAGTACCCCACGAACGAGGAGGAGGGCATACTGTTCGTCGCCGCCGTCAGGAAGTTCCTCACAAGTCTCCCGGAGGAGGGTGAAGCGTGAACCGGAAAGTACGGATCGCCCAGCTCACCTGCGGCGCCGAATACAGCGGCGTCCAGAAAGAGATCTATGACGCCGCCGAGTCGGTGGGCGCGGAGATGTTCTTCCCCGATATCGCGCTCGCCGACGTCGAGCGAGCGGTCAAGGCGTTCGGGCTGGATGTCAGAAGCGCCGACTTAAAACTGATGATCGCCCGGGGCATGGCCCTGGTGGAAGGGAAGGTGGAGGCGGACGGGGTCTTCATCGGCACCTGCTTCCGGTGCGCCGAGGCGGCGATTGTCAGGAACGAACTCAGGCGATATATCCCCGAAAACTCGAAGCTGCCGGTGGTAAGTTACTCCTTCACCGAGCGGACGACCTCCGGAACTCTTCTCACGAGGATGGAGGCCCTGACCACTATCGCCCGGCGGAGAGCGCTCCTTGCCCGCGAGGAGCAGACCGGGATCACGATGGGCGTCGACTCGGGGTCGAGCACCACGAAGGCGGTCGTGATGAAGGAGAACAAGATCGTCGGAACCGGCTGGCTCCCGACGACCGAGGTGATCAAGAGCGCGGAGGGTGCCGTTGCCCAGGCCCTGGAGATGGCGGGCCTTGCCCGTGAGAATATCCAGGCAATTGGGACCACTGGCTACGGGCGGTTCCTGATCGGGAAACACTTCGGAGCAGACCTGATCCAGGAGGAGTTGACGGTGAACTCGAAGGGCGCCGTCTACCTTGCCGGCCACCAGCGGGGAGCCTCGACCGTCATCGATATCGGCGGTATGGACAACAAGGCGATCAGCGTGATCGACGGTATCCCGGGAACATTCACGATGGGCGGGATCTGCGCCGGTGCGAGCGGCCGGTTCCTGGAGATGACCGCGAAGCGTCTCGGGATCGATATCACCGAGCTCGGGCCCCTCGCCATGAAGGGCATGGGCAAAAACGTCCCGATGAACAGTTACTGTATTGTCTTCGGGACGCAGAGCCTGGTGAACGCGCTCGCGGCCGGGTCCTCGCCTGAGGATGTGGCGGCCGCGGCCTGTCACAGCGTCGCCGAACAGGTCTTTGAACAGCAGTTGCAGGAGGTTGACATCAAGGAGCCGGTGATCATGGTCGGCGGCACCTCGCTGATCGAGGGGCTGGTCTACGCGATGGGCCAGCTCCTGCAGACCGAGATCGTCGTCCCGCCCTACTCGCAGTACATCGGCGCGGTCGGGTCTGCCCTGCTCGCGTCCGGGTTCGTCCAGGAGAAGTAGATGCCGCCGCTGAACTACTTCGTCGTCGAGTCTCCCGATGCAACCGGGAGAGAGGCCTACGAACGGATAGCGGGCGACGTCCTCCAGGATCTCGACCTGATCAAGGTGGTCGACCGGCTGCACATCTACGTCGACCCGAAGGCGCCGATCTTCATCGCCGCTGGAATGCTCCGGCATATGCCCCGGGCCATCCGGGTTACCGACTTCGCGAACATCAACCCCGGTGAGAAGGAGATTGTCCTCGATATCGGCGACGAGGCCTACCTTGCGCCGCTGCTCCAGAAACTCTGGGCCCGATACGGCAAGGAGAACGTCGACCAGCCCGACCGGTTCACCGTCGTCCTCCCGGCGGGGTTGGCCGGGGAAGAGGACCTTGAGCAGATGGTGGTGGCAGACCCAAGCGAGACGCTCCATAAGGACATCATCTACGCCCTGCAGTACATCGCTCCCGAGGGGTTCAAGGTCCGCCGCCAGTACATCAAGGACGAGAAGTTTTACTATGTGGCGAGTGAGGATACCCTGGAAGGCGACATCGTGGAGACGATGGTCGCACCGATCTTTGCAAAGATGGGGGTGACGCTGTGACGACGCTGGTGCCGGTGACCTATAAGGGAGGCGTCTACCGGCACGACGAGATCGTGGACCTGATCGACGACCTCGGGGGCTACATCGTGCAGAAACACATCATGGCCCAGGACGTCGTGCTCCAGTCGTTCGTGCCGAGAGACGATATCGACCTGATTCGAGAGATTGCAAAACCGCTCGCCGGCGAAGTGACCGAAGCACCCCTCGTCGGGACCGAGATCGCCGTGGTCAGCCCGAGTCTGGAGATCCATCACCTCCCGCATACCGCCTGCGACATCGCCGAGTACCTCCGGCGGGCCGGCGCGAAGACAAACATGGTCGGGCTTGCGCGGGGATTTGGGAAGCGGATAGCAAATCTCAACGACGAGGAACGGGATGTCATTAACGAGCATGATCTCGCCGTCTATGCGCTCGGCAACTTCGAGGAGTGTATCCGGCAGAAGTTCCCGGTGCTCAGGCGGGGGATCCACGTCCCGATCGTGGTGACCGGGGCCCCGGACCGCGAGACGCTTGTCGCGATCGTCGACCCGCCCGTCGAGGGCTACGTCGGGGGGATCGGCAGGATCATGCACCGGTTCAAGCGTCCCGAAGAGCTCGCGAAACTCGATGAATTGGTGGACGAGGTCTCCCGCACCCTGGATGCCCGGCGGGACGTCCTCGCAAAGGATCCCCTCTCCGTCTTCCCGCCCCGCCTGATGGCGATCCTCGAGGAGCGGATCCATGAGATCAGCATGTTGACGCACCCGACGCCGGTGACCGCCCAGATGGAGGGCCTGCGGCTGAAACTTCCGTATGATTCATACGCCCCGGCGGTCCGGTCGCTTGAGATTGCCGATGGGGTCACCATCGGCGATATTGCCGATGTTACGCCGTCACGGATGCGCAATTACATATTGATCCGGATTAAACCTTTCTCGGAAACCAGGATATTGGTGTAGCGATGGACTTTGAGAAGATACTTGCGAGGGTTGCCGAACGGGGATCGGATGCCATAGCAGGGGAACTCCTCCGGGAGATCGAGGCCGAGTACGGGAGGGTCCCCCTGATATTTGAGCGGATGTCGGAGCGGCCCGAGATCCTCATTTCGCACCTGCTCTACAAGGGTGCCGTTACCGAGACCACCCGGCTCGAGCCGAAGGTGATCGAGCTGATCAGCCTCGCGGTGGGCGCCGCGCTCAAGTGCAGCCACTGCGTCGAGTACCACATGCAGTCGGCGATGGCGAAGGGCGCAACCCGGGCCGAGATCCTGGAGGTGATCCTGATCGCGGGGATGCTCGCGAACTCTGCGGTCCTCGCGGACGCCTACCGGGTGGTGAACGGGTCCGGTCCCTGCCCCTCCTGCGACATCAACGGGACGGGCCTCAACAAGACCTGTTCCGACGAGTGACCGACCCCAGGTATCCGGAGCATGTGCGGTATTGCCGGGCAGTTTGTCCTGAACGAAGATCTGGCGGATGCGTCCCTCGTCGGGGTCATGGCGGAGCGACTCGGTCATCGCGGGCCCGATGGCGAGGGGAGGTATTTCTCCGGGCCGGTCGGCCTCGCTCACCGCCGCCTGGCGATCATCGACCTCTCCGACGAGGGTCGGCAGCCGATGGGAAACGAGGACGGGTCGCTTCAGGTCGTCTTCAACGGCGAGATCTATAACTACCGCGAACTCCGGGAGAAACTCTCTGCCGCCGGCCATCGCTTCGCCTCTGCAACCGATACGGAGGTGATCCTGCACGCCTACGAGGAGTGGGGGAGGGACTGCCTCGCCCGGTTCAATGGGATGTGGGCGTTCGCCCTCTGGGACGGGCGGCGCCGCGAACTCTTCTGCGCCCGGGACCGCCTGGGAATAAAACCGTTCTATTACGCCATGGCCGGCGACTCGTTCCTCTTTGCGTCGGAGATCAAGGCGCTCCGGGCGCACCCGGAGGTCGGCAGGCGGCCGAACGACCGGATGCTCTCGACGTTTCTTGCCTGGGGGGTCGCGGATCATACCGCCGAGACGATGTACGACGGTATCTTCCAGCTCTCGCCGGCCCACCTGGTCGTCGTCTCCGGGGAGGGTGTCGGGGAGCCGCAACGCTACTGGGACGTCGTGATGAACGGCGCCCCGCGAGGGACTGACGACGACGAGGTCGCCGCCCGGAGGGTCAGGGACCTCCTGACCGACGCGATCCGGCTCAGGCTCAGGAGCGACGTTCCGGTCGGGACCTGCCTCTCTGGCGGCATCGACTCCTCGACGGTCACCGCGCTCATCAACGTTCTTCTCCGGGGGGAGGCTCCGCAGAGCGTCGGTGAACGACAGAAGACGTTCTCGGTCTGTTTTGAGGATGAAAGGTTCGACGAGAGCAGACATATCGATACGGTGGTTGCGGCGACGGAGGTCGCAAGCCGCCGGACCACTCCCGACACGGAGGGGCTCTGGGAGGATATCGGGCGGCTGCTCTATATGCAGGACGAACCGTTTGCGTCGCTCTCGATCTACGCACAGTACTGCGTGATGCGGCTTGCAGGAGGCGAGGTGAAGGTGGTCCTCGACGGGCAGGGGGCCGACGAGCAGTTTGGGGGGTATATCGCCTACCAGATGCCGTATATCCGTGGACTCCTCCGGCAGGGGCACGCCCTCACGGCCCTCCGGGAGGCTCTCGGGAGCACGAGGCACCACGGATCGTTCTTCGCGTGGGCGTTCCGTCAGTCTCTCGTCCGGTCGGAGCGGCGAGGGCTTCTCCGGGGCCAGGTACCGGAGGTCCTCCGGTACGCAGGGTCGCTCGATGAGGTGCTCGCGCGGGAGGTCACGACCTCGAATCTCCCTCTTCTGCTGCACTGGGAGGACCGGAACTCGATGGCCTTCTCGATCGAGGCACGGGTCCCGTTCCTCGACTACCGGCTGGTGGAGTACCTCGCCTCCCTCCCGCTCGACCAGAAAGTCCGCGGCGGCGTCACGAAGTATGTCCTCCGGCGGGCGATCAGGGGGCTGGTCCCGGACACCATCAGGTGCAGGATGGACAAGATGGGGTTCGTCACCCCCGAGGAGGCCTGGATGAAGGATGAACTCGCGCCCGAGATCCTCGCTCTCTTCTCCTCGCCGGAGTTCACCCGGCGGCCCTACTGGGATGCAGAGCGGGTGCTCCGGAACTACCGGGCGTTCCTCGACGGGAAGAGCGCGTACTCAACCGAGTTCTGGCGGATAGCCTGCGCGGAGTTGTGGTTGAGACAGTTCAAGTAAACAGCGCCCCCATCACTCTTTCTCCTCCAGGCAAACCCCTCTCTTCTCCCGCAGGCCTCTTCCTGCATACATCGCGAGCAGGACCGCGAGGACGCCGGTGACGAAGATGCCGTCGAAAATCCCTGCTCCTCCTATGGAGAGGACCGTCGCACCGTCCCCCGCAAGCGCCGCGAGCACTTCCGGATTCGCGAGGTTGAGGATGTCGGCGCCGATCAGGGTACCCATGGTCCCGCCCGCATAGGCGAGTCCGGGGGCGGCACGGCAGCCGCGAGCGAGGAGAAGCCCCGCGGCGGCGCCTGTGAGGGGCGCCACGTAAAACGGTATCGTGATCCCGAGGCCGGGGACCGGCGTCGCGAAGACGTAGGCGACGAGCGATACGGCGGCGACGGCGATGAGGGCCTTTATGCGGGATACCCGCCCCCGTCCGACCATCCCGACGGTCACGAAGAGCGGAATTACGGCACCGCCGAGATTGACCGCGATGACTGCTTCTCCCACAGGAACGAGCGGTATGTCGATCAGGCTGCCGAGAAGCGCGCCTGCTGTCGCGAGCACCGCCTGGTAGAACCGGAGGCCGATCGATTCGAAGATGCCCTCGGTTATGAGGAGCAAGTTGAATATGACCAGGGTCGGTATGAGGACGGCTAAGGCGACGAGGATCTGCTCCGGACTGAAAAGAACCGGTAGAATCGCGATCGTGGACAACTCGATCTCCATAGGCCGGATATACCGGACGGGTCCATGCCAGATATAGGTTGATCAGCACGACCTTGAGACTCGAGACCCGGGGCCGTTCTGTGGATCAGCCCTCCTCAGGGTTTCGACCGGGCGTATGCGACTGGATAACGACGCCAATCCGTTTTTCCGAACCCGGCTGGAAATTTTAAGTACAGGCGCATTTCGGCGCTCTTACCGTGAAAATGGCATTTTATAGAATATAGAAACCTTAAATGGCGTATTTCATCTTCATTTACATATAGATATTCATATATAGTGGCCGTAAAAAATAATGACTATACAACATCTCCGTCCTCGAATTTCGTAACGGAGACCCGTTATCGGATCTCTTGGGAGCATCCCGCAGGTGAGAGATCGTATGAGAATAGTGGGTGCATGTGTCGGGGCGATGGCTAATTGAAGGCGATTCCGTTCTATCCGGCTGGCCGCATCTGTGCGGAGGGGCATGGCTGCCTTTACCGTTGAGGATCTTATCCGGCACCTGGAACGGCTTCAGGCACGGGGCCCGATCCCGTTCAACGTGAAGAGCGGAGAGATTCTGGGTCTCCTCTGCACGTGCAGCCAGGGCCAGCGAACCCTGATCGCGATACTCATGACGATCCTCTACCCTATCTCCGAATTCGCCGAACGCTCGCCCCTTGCAATCCTGGGGAACCTCGGGGACGTGCGGCGGAGCATGGGCATCGTCCTCCGGAACCCGGTGCTCGATCCTGCGCTGACCGGCAGGGAGAACCTGGACTTTCACGCACGGCTGCACGGGCTGGGTGAGCGGGCCCGGGACCGGAGGCTCTCCGAGGTCATAGACCTCTTCGGGCTCTCCGGGAGCGCTGCCGCCGCGGTTGAGACCTATACCCCGGCCATGGTGCAGCGCCTTGAGATCGCCCGGGCGTATCTTGCACACCCACGCGTCCTTTTTCTCGCCGGGCCGACGGAGGGGCTGGACGAGCCCGGTCGCCTGGAGATCTGGGGAGTGCTCCGGCGGCTGAACCGGGAGAAGAGGGTGACGATCGTCTTTACGACTCGCGACCTGGAGGAAGCGGCGGCGATCTGCAACCGGGTTGCGGTGGTGGACGACGGGGAGATTGTTGCCCTGGACACGGTGGAGACCTTCCTCACGATCATGGCCGTGAATGGTGCGTCACTTGACGGTACCGCCTAGGTCTCCGGGCCCTGCGCCGGTGATCGGAAACCGGATATACCGGCAATCCGGCGAACCAAAATCTATTTACACTTGTGGCCGCGACATGGATGCATGACCAATCCCCGTTCTCCGCTTACGTCTTTGTTCATGGCCGGAAGCACTATTGTAGCTGTGTTGATCGGCGGATGCGTTGGTGGCGGCCCCGCTTCGGAAGACCGGATCAACCGGACCCTACCTCCGGCCGAAGCGTCCGCCCTGATCGAAGAGATGAAGCAGGATCCAACATTTGCCATCATCGATGTCAGGAGACCGGAGGAGTATGCCGGCGGGCACATCCCGGGCGCAATCAACATCAACTCGGCCCAATTCTCCGAGCACCTTGAAAGCCTCGACCCGGACGGAACATACCTTCTCTGTTGCCAGCGGGGCGGACGGAGCGCCGGTGTCCGCGAGTTGATGGAGGAGGCCGGGTTCCACAACGTTCACGAGGTCAAAGGCGGCATGAGCGCCTGGAAGGCTGCCGGGTTCCCGGTGGTCAGGGATTGACTCTCATCCGTCGCTTTTCACGTAGGTGACGCCCTCCGGCTCTTCCGCTTCACGGGTCTCTATCACGACGGTGCCCGAGATCCGGTTAAAGAGCCTCTGTTTTGAGCCCGACATCGCGAGCCACCCGATCAGGCAGTCGGGGACGAGGAGGAACGCCTTCCCGAAGCTCTCGACCGCCGCGGCACCAAAACCAATATCCTCCCCTGCGCGGCCGGTGGCCCTGATCTTCAGCGCCATCTTGCCGATGGACTGGCCCCGGTAGCCTTCGAGCAACGTCCAGTAGAGAAAGAGGATGATGGAGGAGAGGCTTATGGAGATGAGGCCGGGATCGATCGTGAACCGCCAGGCGGGCGGCAGCCGGTCGGAGATTGCCCAGAGGGGCAGCCCGATCAAGATGATGTCGATGAGCCAGGCCCAGAAACGGCTCTCCCAGCTGGCGAGGTAGAGGGTGACCATATTGCAGATCTGTCGTCCTCCGCGGGCCTTAAGAGTTCGTATCGGCAATCCATGGTTGGCCTGTGGGGCACGATAGAGGACGAACAGGTTTTCCTGCCACGATCGCACCGATCCGGTGAGGGTTGTTGCAGAGGTGCAACGGGGCAGCGGTCCTCCGGCATAAACGGCGGTGCTGCTCCGGGACCAAAAATGGTGTTTTTTAGCCGATATAACTGAGTTCTTCCCGGCCCCGGGCTTCCTCGGCTTCCTGGATATTCGCTATCATCTGCTCCATATCCGCGGCACGCTGCTGCAGGGAGGTATGGTCGACCTCGATTCCCATCAGGCGGGAGAGGACGGCAAGAAGACTGTCGGCGCTCTTCGGGTCGACGATGTAGCCGCTCGTCTCGCCCATCAGGCAGACCCCCTCGATACCCCGGGCCTCACCGAGGCCGAGCAGGAGCCCCGACGCCCCCACGATCATCCCGCCGCCTCCGGCGTTCTCAAACGACCCGCCGGCCGCCTCCACCTCAGGCCGGAGATGTTCCATGTTGACGGCACAGAGCACTCTCGGGCTCTCGACCAGGTGGCCGACGCCGTATCCCCCGAGCGCATAAATTCGCCGGACGCCGAGGTCTTCGGCGATATCAAGGTACCGCTCGGCCAGGATGTAGTGGCCTTCGGCCGAGTTGCTCTGGAAGTCGCCTACGAGAAAGAGGACCGTCCTCCCGTCCTTCTCGCTGCGATAGAGCTCGTTGTTGACCAGATGGGTGACACCCTGTTCGTCGACGATCACCTGTGGAGGAAAGTGGAGCGAGGAGATCTCTCCGATCTTCTCGCCCTGGAGTTCATGGATCAGGTGGTCGGCGACAAGTTTCCCGACATGCCCGATCCCGGGCAGGCCCTCGATCAGGATCGGGGCATCGATATTATCGTCTCTTGAAAAACTCACTCTGACGTGTTCCATCTGCGTACTGCCCTCCTGTAGTTGCCGTACCTGTCCTGTGGGGAAAAACGGGCCGGGTGAGCCGGCCGACACGACCGGCCGCAGACCGGACAGACCAGAGAGAGCGTGTATCTCCGATCGTCCGGACAGCGGCGAATGCGGTTACTCATACCGTCTTATCCGGCTTTCTGCTTCCGGATGAACTTACCGGAACCGCCCGCCCGCTCAACCACACCGACGGCGGCACTTGCCGCCTTCTCGATTGCCTTCTCTGCTTCCTTATAATCGGGTGCGGTCACTTTTATCCGGTATTTCGGAGCCCCGACGTAGATCAGGTCGATCTCCACGTCGTCAACCTTCGGCTGAGCGCTCCGGAGCGCCCGGCGGATCACGTTGACACCGTCGGGCCGGGCCGACGTCAGGATGAGGTGCCCCGTGATGGTCACCCTGGAGACCTTCACGTTCTCGTGTGCTGTGGAGATGAGCGACTTTTTGACCGGCTCGTCGAGTTTCAGCCGCTCGGCCGCCTCGCCGTTGGTGATGACAATATCTTCGAAGGCCGGGTACAACAGGCCGTATTCGCGGTATATGGCCTCTTCGATGATCGCCCGGTCCGCTCCTGTTGCCTCGGAGACAAACCCGACCCATTTCGCGGCCTTCTGCTCGCTCTTCCACTCGTGGATTTTCTCGCGTCGCTGGTGCTCATTTACGTCTTTTAACGAGAGATCAATGTGGCCGCGGTCAGGGTCCACATTCAGGACTTTACAGACGACCTTCTGTCCTTCTCGTACGTAGTCCCGGATGTGCTTAATCCAGCCCCGCGCTATCTCGGATATGGGTATGAGCCCTCTTCGCCCGTCGTACTCATCCAGGGTAACGAACGCCGCGAAGTCTTTGACGTCGGCGACCGTGCAGACGACGAGTTCTCCTTCTTCGGGCCACTCTCTCTCGTGCATGGACTTACTCACTCAAGTACTGCCAATATTTCAGCCTTGATATCAGCTTTTCCACCGTGGGGCTCTGCAAGGATACGCCCGCAGACACTGCACTCCACAACGGTACTCGCTCTCTCAAAGACTATCTGTTCGTTCTCACAGTCAGGGCACTTTACCCGGAGGAATGTGCTCCTGTTCTCTCTGTTCAGCCGGACCATAATAACCTCACTCCGTAAGTTCAAATTTACCGATCCGGAATCCCGGCCGGAGGTGCGCCTTTCCACAGACCGTACACCGGTACCTGACGTTGATCTTCTTCGTCGGCTTGTCGCCGCCGGGCACTTTGCTGTACTTGCCCATGTTGCCCACGGTGCTTCTGCGCCCCTTCTGGCGGTCGATCCAGTTGAAGTGGCGTACCTTGCCTTTCTTCACCTTCACGACTTCATGAACCTGGTGGTTCCTGCAAAACGGACAGTACGTCTTGAATTTGGACGGCATTTTCATGATAGTAACCTCTATTCAATTGATTCGAGTACCTATATTACTTGTTAAGCCTAATATTTAAGGCTATGTCGTGCTCGCAGAGCACATCCGCATTGTTTTCCGGCAGGGTGACGATATCCCCCTGCTTCAACACGTACGTCCTGCCGTCCACCCCCATGAACGACTCCATATCCGAGCGAATATGCACGAGGGCGTAGGGAGACTGGATGGGACGGGAGGCAGGGGCTCCCGGTCTCTCCGATCCGGAGGCTTCCGGGGCTTCGTCGTCGACCTCATCATTGTCCCGGAGGGCGGCAGCCGCACCGCCACTGCTGAAGGTATACTCCCCCCCATGGACGAGCGTCTCCCGGCACCCCTCGATGGCGTCGATGATCCTCCCGTACATCTCTCGTTCTGCCGGGAGCATCTTCCTGGCCTCTTCCTTATCGAAGTACTGCCCCTCCATCTGCTGGAACGCGAGACCGAGGATCTGCCGGGTCCGGATCGAGAAGATCTCCTGTACGGTCTCGGTGACGCTCCCTATCTCCTCGATGATCAGACTTCCTGCCCGACTCTCCAGGGGGTTTTTCAGGCCGTAATAGTCCGCCTTGAGTTTCTCGACGTATGCCCGGGCATCCTCGTAGAGGCCGGGCTCGATGTCTGAAAGCCGTCCCGAGTGCTGCATGTCAAGCAGCATCTGCCGCAGTTTCTCCAGGAGGTTCGCGGCCATACTCTCATGCACCCCCGCTGATCTCTGCCATGTTCCGGCAGCAGAGGAAGACTGCGAGCGCCTCGGGGACGTTTGCGGACCCGGTTTTGAGCGTGTAGGTGTTCCCGAGCAGGGATGTGGTAAAGTTTGCCTTCATTTCCACCCGCACCTCACGGTCGCCGAAGGCTACCGCGTCCACGAGCGGGTCGAATCCCTCAAGATCCCGGATATCGAGTGGCACGACCCGCATTCCGCTGCCGCCGTGCAGCGACCCCGGCGTCCGGATCAGCCGCTTGATATCGGTCGTGACCGGCTCGTCCGCACGTGCTCCGGCGTCACGGACCCGGTTCTCGAAGTCGGGCGCGGCCGCGATCGCCCGGACAACCCGGTTCTGCAGGAGGTCGCCGGGGTCCTTCACGAGAATGGCGTCGAGATCTGCGGGGAACTCCGCGGCCGTCCGCTTGCTGATGCCTTCAAGCCTCGTAAGATAGGCCGCTGTCTCGGCAGGATTGAGGTCCCGGAGCCAGAGCAGGTGAGATTGGAGGGCATCGATGTAGCGTCGCCGCCATCCGGTCGGGGCGCCCCCCGGAGTAAGCATCACGGCCGGGTCAAGCCCGATGCCGCAGACGTAGTCGACGACCTCGCGCCGCTCCGGGCTCCCCCATCCCCGCACAGCGATATCGGTGACGTGGACGTGGTAGCCGCGTCCCCCGGAGAAGGCGACCCGGATATGGTTCCGCGCAAAGCCGAGCTCGTCGGTCAGCATCTCGATCAGTTTTCCGGTCTCTTCCTTGACCCGCGCAAGCATCATCGCGTAAGGGCCGCGGACGATCTGGTCGGCGTCGAGGTCGAAGATCAGGTCGGCACCGGCCCAGTGCTTATCGTTCATCGTCGGCGCCGAAGGCGTCTGGTAGTAGGCCGTCGAGTAGTAGACGTGGGCGGGAACCAGATTCTTGACGTAGGCGGCAAGTTCCTCGCGGTCCACAAAAGCCATGTGCCGCCGCATCCGGACCTCGGCCGCGGCGTCAAAGAAGACGAACCCCCATTCGCGCTGCTCAAGAGAGGACGGAACGGTGAGGTGCTGCCTCTGGTAATACTCGGCAAACCTCTGTTTCACAAACTCGAGCGTCGCGGGCCTCATGGGAACGTCTTGATCATGTATGGGCCCACTTGTTCATATCCCTGTTTCCTGTAGTAGGGCCGCACCCCGACACCGCTCATCACCGCGAGCCGCCGGTAACCATGATCACGGGCCTCCTCCTCGGCGGCGGAAAGGAGCCTTGCGCCGAAACTGCGGTGCTGCCACTCGTCGGTGCCTGCCTGCGTGCTGAGGGGGACCACGCTCCCGTAGACGTGGAGCTCGCGCAGGAGCGCGGCGCTCGTGAGTTCGTCGCGGAAGGGCCGGTGCGGGAACCGGAGACGGGCGAACCCGACGAGGGCGTCGCCGGTGCCCGCCTGGATAAACCGCTCCTCTCCGCCGCAGGCCCGGTAGGCCAGGGTCGAGACCGCCGCCGCCTCCGGGGCAACCGTCCTCCCCACCTCGCGGCACCGGATGCACCGGCAGCGGAGTCCCTGCTCATGGAGCCGCGCCTCTGCAAGCTGCCGGAAGTTGCTGTGCCGGGAGCCCGCGACGATCAACTTTGCCGGGATGTCCCGCTGGATCCGCTGAAGGCGGACGTACTCCGGGATGAGCGATTTCGCGTAGGCAACGAGGTCGATCAGTTCTTCCTCGGTGTAGGGTAGGTACTCCCCCCGCTCCCAGAGGCTCTCGATCTCTGAGGCCGGTGTCACCAGGGTGGGGTAGATCTTCAGGAAATCCGGCCGAAACCGCGGGTCGCCGAAGAGTTCCTCAAACATCCGCCGGTCGTCCGCCATGCTCGCACCGGGAAGGTTCGGCATCACGTGGAACCCCACCTTCAGCCCGGCGTCGCGCAGGAGGCAGTTTGCCGCGACCGAGTCCGCAACCGTGTGGCCCCGCCGGTTGTAGTCGAGGATCCGGTCGTCGACGTGCTGGATGCCGAGCTCGACCTTCGTCACCCCCATCGCGAGCATCCGGTTGATGTGGTCCTCCCGGCACCAGTCGGGCCTCGTCTCGAAGGTGGTGGCGACGCACCTGACCCTCGATGCCTCGTTTGCGGCAAAGATCGTATCGAGATCGGGATTCTCCTGCGGAAGGCCCACCCGCGGGTAGTCGTTCATCGCCTGCACGGCGGCCGCGACGAACCACTCCTGGTACTCGACCGGGCGGGCGGTCATCGTCCCGCCCATGACGATCAGCTCGGCCTTGTCGACGTGGTGCCCGAGCGCCTCGAACTGCCCGAGGCGGGCCTGTACCTGCTCGTAGGGATCGAATGCGTGCTCTCGTGCCCTGAGCGCCGCGGGCTCCTCTCCCGTGTAACTCTGGGGGGATTTGAAGGGGTGCTCCGGCCCGCCGGGGCAGGGGAGGCACTTCCCGTGGGGGCAGGGGTGGGGCGAGGTCATCACCGCGACGGGCGCCACCCCGGAGAGTGTCCGGGTGGGTTTGACCAGGAGAAGCGGCCGGAGCCGCTCATGCTCCTCCGGGGTAGCTGCGGCGAGAACAGCGGAGTTTTTGGGCATACTGACGCCGTACTCCCGGCAGATCTCAAGTTTAATCTTCTGAATATCGGCGTCCTCGCCAAAAGAAAGGATGCGGGAGATGATCTCCCGGAGCGAATCGGTATCGTTCATCGTTTAGTGTTCGGTTGCAATCCGTTCGGACTGAAAATCGGCGTGATATTCGATGTAGGGGTTGTGATGATCCCTGATGTGGTGGACGATCTCGTCGCCCAGAGTAAGGATAGCTTTTTTATGCGTTACCTTGTTCTTATGGATATGGACGGGTGAGATGTGGAGAGCGTTGTATCGGTCGGTCGCGATGTCTTCGTCGGTCGTGCTTTCATAATACTTCTTAATGTGGACTAACAGCATGTGTAAGTGGAGCAGCTCTTCTTTTTGCACAATATCACCTTGCCTCGAAGAATACTACTGTGCGCTGGTAAATATAATTTGTTGGTGATGTTTTTATATGAATGAGATGCGGGCGGTCGGGGCGTTCGTTGGGCTTGCAATTGGGGATGCTCTGGGCGCGCCCCTGGAAGGCCTTCCGCCGGGTCCGATCGTCGTAACGGAGATGCAAGGGGGCGGAATTCACAACACCCTCCCCGGCCAGTACACCGACGATACCCTGCAGGCGGCAGCTCTTGCAGAGACCCTTCTCCGGTGCGGGAGTTTCGACCCTGAGGACTTCGCCCGGCGCCTGGTTCTGGTGTATCGCGCCAATCCGAAGTTTTTCGGGCCGACGTCACGGGCCGTCCTCGACCTGATCGGGAACGGCCTTGCATCTTCGGTTGCCGCGAGGATGGCGCACAGGGCGTTAGGTCGGAGCAGGAGCAACGGGAGCGTGATGCGCGGGGTCCCGGTCGGCATTTTTTACCCCCCCCGCGAGGTGCGGGAGGTGAGTCTTGCCGCGTCACTGGTCACCCACTTTGACCCTGTCGCCGGTGAGGCCTCGGCGTTCGTCAACCGGATGGTCAGCGGGATCTGCCGCGGGGAAGAGGTGGATGCGGCCTTCGGGCAGGCCCTCGCCGCCTGCCCGGATCCGGAACTCCGTGGAATGCTCGAAGATTACCGGGCATACCCGCCAGAGCCCTCGCTCGATGCCGTCCTCTGCACCCACTGCGCGGTTCGGGTCTTCATGGAGGCCTCATCTTTCCGTGACGCAGTGATCGCGGCAGTCAACCTCGGGGGCGACGCCGATACCGTCGGCGCGATCGTCGGCGGCCTCGCCGGGGCGCGTTTCGGGTATGAGGCGATCCCGGCCTTGTGGCTCGCGGTGCTCCAGGACCGGGAGGAACTCCTGGCCCTTGCCCGGCGGCTCTCTCTCGCGAGCCGGCCGTAGCGTTCCGGGTTACAACTGTCTCATACACGCCCCCTGTCCGTCGCACCTCGGGGAAGTCGTTCTTCGCGAAGAACGCGAAGAGGATTAGCGTGAGCGCCCGAACGGCGGAGGCCACTGGATCCGTGGGATGACCGGCGGTTCGCCTCCCGCACCACAAAAAATGGCTCCGCCTTCAACGAACGACCGTTCGCTGCAGCAGCCTCAGGCCGGCCTCAGTTCCACCAGTTTCAGGGGCCGGCCCCGTTCGCAGACGTCGGGAGCGTTGCCGAGGACCTCCCTGACGACGTACTTCTCCCCCTCGATGATGCCGTCGGGGCGACAGAGCCGGTAACTCCGGCAACCCGTCCTCGGGCAGGAGAACTCGTAACTGACCTTTGAGTTCACAATCGCCATATCGGCACCGATAAGCGCGACGACGGGGGCCTCCACGACGTCGACCGCGACCGCTGCCTCGTGGTGGACCGGGCAGTCGTGCCGTGTGTTCGAGCGGATCCCGACGATCCGATACTTCTTCCCGGACTGCAGGTTATGACAGACTTTCTGCACCTTGCACCCCTCGCATTCGGTGCACGTGCTGCCTTCGTAAACAAACTCAAGTCCAACTCTCGCGAGCATCGCCCCGATCAGCGTCACTTTTGTCTTCTCACTTGCCATTTCTTCTCACTCCCGGTAGAGCATCTTCACGAGGCTCCGTGCCGACTCCGGCGTCAGTCCCATATCCAGTATCGTGAACCGCTCCGGCCGGATTGTCCGGGCGGCGAGGAGCGCCTCTACGGCCGTCTCGTCATCGACCCCGATCTCTGCTGGGGTGGTCGGTGCGCCGATCTTTCGTAACGAGTCACGGATCGCCTTCCAGTCGCCGCCGTGGAGGTACATCGTGATGATTGTCCCGATCCCGCACTTCTCCCCGTGGAGGCCCTTGTTCGGCGCAAACCGGTCCAGGGCGTGGGAGAACTTGTGCTCGCCGCCGCTCGCCGGACGGGACGACCCCGCGATGCTCATCGCGACCCCCGAGGAGACCAGGGCTTTCGTCACGATCCAGGCGCTCTCCTCAGAATGTGGTTTGATGAGATCTGCGTTCCGAAAGAGGATCTCGGCGGTCATCCGGGAGAGCGTCAGGGCGTACTCCGAGATCGGCTCTCCCCTGAGGCGGTGGGAGAGTTCCCAGTCGAGGATTGCGGTGTGGTTCGCTATGATATCCGCACACCCGGATGCGAGCAGCCGGTGGGGCGCCGAGGCGATGATGGCGGTATCGGCGACGACGGCGAGCGGCGGCTCGGCGGCAAGCGATACGTTCCCGTCGGCGGTCGGGACCGACGCCCGCGACGATGCGATACCGTCGTGCGATGCGGCGGTGGGGACGCTGATGAAGTGGCGGTCGGTATTATAAGCAGCGATCTTCGCCGTGTCGATGACCCGCCCCCCTCCGACGCCGATGACGAACCCTGCCTCTGCCGCCGCCGCCTCGGCCTTCTTGATCGTCCCGAGGGGGTCGCCGGCAGCAGCGAACGTCGCAACGTCGTAGGATCCGGAGAGAAGCGCCTCGACCCTCTTCCCGGCAACATCCCGTGTCCGGCCTCCTGAGATGATGAGCACAGACTCGCCCAGAGCGAGGTCTTCACAGACAGCCGGGATCTGCTCGAGAACATCGTGGCCGATGACGACGTCACGAGGGAGCTGCATCCATTTGGACTTGTCGAAGACCTTGGTTCTGAGTAGGTTTATGCCGTCTGCGCTCATTTAGATCAGTAATGATTAGGGAGTTCCTCTACAAATATTACATAGATCCCATTCGTTACGGGCAGGCATATACGCTCGTCGATACGCTGACCTACGCCCTGATCCTCATCGTAGCGGTCTACCTTCTCTACCGGGGGCTCCGGCGGTACAGGATTGCCGTCGACGATGAACTCGTGCTTGCCACCCTGCCCTTCGTCGTCCTCGGCGGGCTCCTCCGTGTCGTCGAGGATACCGGGATGATCACTTCGGATCTGCGGTTCCTCTTGATCACGCCCCTGATCTTCTTTACGATCTTTGCGGTTGCGGCGGTCGCCCTCTTTGCCGGGAAACTTGCGGAGAACGCCGGGCTGGTCTCCCGCTACAGCCGGGTCTACGGGGGGGCGGGCATCGTCGCCTGCCTTCTCGCCGGGGCGGCGCTCGTCTGGTTCGGCCTTGCCGAGACGACGATCGCGCTCGATGTGCTTGTTACCATCCTTGCCCTCGCACTCGTGTCGTCGCTTGCCTTCTGGGCGTTCCTTGTGTACGTGCTGAAGTGGGATTACGCCTCGAATATCCTTTATAAGCTTCTCATCTTCGGGCACATGCTCGATGCGAGCGCGACGAGTTACGGCATCGATATCCACCCCGTCCACTACGTGGAGCAGCACGTTGTGGGTTCGAGCCTGATCGAGTTGACCGGCACCGCGTTCTCTATGTTCCTCCTCAAGATCGCGGTGCTCGTCCCCGCCATATATGTCCTCGAGATGTACCGGCGGGAGGGAAACCCTGAACTCTGGCACCTCATCCTCCTTGCCATGATCGTCGTCGGCATGGCGCCGGGGATACGGGATCTGGTGCGGATGGTGCTCTATGTCTGATCTCCCGGTTGCCCGGACCACGGGCCTTGCGGCTCTTTTCTTTGCCGTCTCGGTCGGCATCGGCGTCGTTGCCGTGACCCGCGACCCGGGCATCGGCGCGGAGGTCCTGGCCCTCTTCAGCGACCGGATCGTGAGCCAGATCCTCTCCGACTCCCCGGCAGTCCTTGCAGGAAAACTGTTCTTAAACAACCTGGCCGCCTGCCTCCTCCTCTTTCTCGGGGGAGCGTCGCTCGGTGTGGTCACGATGCTGATCCTCTCGGTCAACGGGCTCCTGATCGGTGCGGTGACGGAACTCATGCGACAGCAGCAGGGTCTGCTCTTTATCGCGGCGGCGCTCGTGCCGCACGGTATCTTCGAGATCCCCGCCTTCCTCATCGCAGGAGGTCTCGGGCTCCTTCTCGGGCAGGGCCTCATTGCCGAGTGGCACGGACGCGGCGATGCCGCCACCCTGGCAGTGCCTCTCGCCCGCCTCTTTCTCCGGGTCGTCGTCCCGCTCCTCGCGGTTGCCGCGCTCGTAGAGGCATTTATTACGCCGGCAGTCCTAAGTATGATAGCTTAAAAGAGCGGCAGATCATAATTTTTTGAGGTACGAGACGGATGGAAGAAGATACAGGGGCACTTCCCCGGAAAAGTGATTTTTCCCAGTGGTACAACGAAGTTCTCTGGCGAGCCGAGATCATGGACGTCCGCTACCCGGTCAAGGGGCTGTATGTCTGGTACCCCCACGGGTTCGGCATCCGGAAACGTACATACGGGATACTCCGGGACCTGATGGACCGCGACCATGCCGAGACGATGTTCCCTCTCCTGATCCCCAAGACCGAGTTCATGAAGGAGGCCGAGCACATCAAGGGCTTCGAGGACGAGGTCTACTGGGTCACCCACGGCGGCACGAGCGAACTCGACGTGCCGCTTGCTCTCCGGCCCACGAGCGAGACCGCCATCTACCCGATGTACTCCCTCTGGATCCGGTCCCACACGGACCTGCCCTTAAAACTCTACCAGATCGTCAATACCTTCCGCTACGAGACGAAACACACCCGCCCGCTCATCCGCCTCCGGGAGATCACGTCATTTAAGGAGGCGCATACCGTGCACGCGACGTGGGAGGAGGCGGCGGCGCAGGTCGAGGTCGCGCTCGGCCTCTACAAGGAGTTCTACGACCGCCTCCGGGTGCCGGTGATCGTCTCCCGCCGCCCGGATTGGGACAAGTTCCCGGGCGCCGACTACACCATCGCGGTCGACACCATCATGCCCGATGGGAAGACGCTCCAGATAGGGACGGCGCATATGCTCGGCGACCACTTCTCTCGCACCTACGATATCACCTACGAGGACGCGAACGGGGAGCGGCAGCATGCCTACCAGACCTGCTACGGGATCTCCGAGCGGTCGATCGCGGCTGTCATCAGCGTTCACGGCGACGATAAGGGGCTTGTGCTGCCGCCGGAGGTGGCGCCGATCGAGGCCGTCATCGTCCCGATCATCGTCGGAAAACGGCGCGACGAGGTGCTCTCTGCGGCCGCGGCGCTTGAGGAGGAACTCCGGAACGCCGGGTTCGTCGTGAAGCTGGACGACCGGGATATGCGCCCGGGCGCGAAGTACTACCACTGGGAGATGCGCGGCGTGCCGCTCCGAATCGAGATCGGGCCGCGTGATATCGACGCGAACACGGTCGTCGCCGTCACGCGGAGCGGTCGGAAGACCACGCTCGACCGGCGTGGCGTTGTTGAAGGCGTCTCCTCCGTCCTTGCCCAGTTCGGGGAGGAACTCTCGCAGGCGGCGCGGCAGGCGATGGCCGACCGGATCGCCATGGCCGGGACACTCGAAGAGGCCGCCGGAGCGGTGAAGACCGGGGTTGCCGTCGTCCACTGGTGCGGCTCGCAGGAGTGCGCAGAAAAGATAGAGGCGGCGGTGGATGCGAGCATCCTCGGGTCCGAGATCCGGTCGGACCTGATCTCCGTCTCGGACGGTCCGTGCATCGCCTGCGGCGGGAACGGCACGTCCACCCTGGTTGCCCGGACCTACTGATCAGCACGACGGGCAGGTATACGTTCTTTTGTGTTCGGGGGACAAAAGGTCTCCCGACATCATCACTTTTCCTCCCGAGAGGAATATTCTACCGCACTTTGCGCACCGTTTCGGGAGCAGTCGCTCCCAGCGGCTCATCGGAACTTCCAGAGAAAACTGCATCTTCTCCGCATCAGCGGGATTGCACTGGGTGAGCTCCTCATACCGGGAGAGGATCTGCATGACCTGGAGCGGGCTTGCTCCCTCGTTGCAGAACCGTTTAAAGACATAGAATTGAAAGATCATCCACCCAAGATCGGAGCGCTCGAGGGTCTCCTCATACTCGCTGCAGGTTCCGTCGTCTTCGTCGAGGGAGTACCCGCAGAGGGGGCAGCGCCCGCCCACGAGTTCGTCCAGGAAGACCTCTTCGTGGCAGCTGGGACAGGTGGTGTGGGGGGTATGCATTCTGGAAGTCATGGTTATACTGGCCTCATACCTTTTACTCTTCAAGAGACACATGGCGGGGCCGCGTGTCTGCTGAAAGCGTTCCACGCGAGGATGCGCGGTCTCTACGAGTGCTCTGAGGTTTTACTACGTATTGCGCTCGGTGTGCTCTTATACGTGTCGAATGCGGTGATCGGATCTGCGGAGCCCCGGGTGGTTGAGGTTCAGGTTCCCGGGACCGCGGAACACGCTTGCGTCGATGTCTGGAGGCTGTTTGGGGAGCCCGGCGGCTTCTTGCGGTCAGGATGCCGTCTTCGTCGCACGCCCGGCCGACCAGCCCTTCATGCGAACCCGTAATGCCCTTGAATCAACCTTGTTATCCGGAATAAGGCCTCCGGCAGGCAGGATGACGTATATTTTTATAGGTTGGCGGGCATTCTGCTTGCATGGCATCGCCAGCAGCATCTGAAGTTTACATCATCGATGCATCGGATCGTTACCGCGCTATTGAAGCGCTCTGGCACGAGATCGGCCCTCTTCCCCTCGATGGGAAGACCGTCGCGGTCAAGGCGAATTTCAACAGCGACGATCCGTTCCCTGCGACGACTCACCCCGATATGCTGGAGGCGGTCCTCGGGCAGGTTCGCGCTGCCGGTGCCGGGACGGTACGGCTCGGGGAGCGGAGCGGGATGGGGGAGACCCGCGCGGTGCTGAAGAACCGGGGCGCCGTCGACGTCGCGGCCCGGACGGGCGCAGAAGTGGTGGCGCTCGACGGTCTCCCGCCGGAGGGGTGGGAGGCGGTCCCACCGGACGGTCTCCACTGGGAGCGGGGGTTCCTGATCGCCCGGCTCTTCCGGGAGGCCGATGTAGTGGTCCAGACCTGCTGCTTAAAGACCCACCGGTTCGGCGGGCACGTCTCCCTCTCCCTGAAGAATCCCGTCGGGGCCGTGGCGAAGAGGGCTCCTGGGAGCGGCTACAACTACATGGCGGAACTGCATTCGTCGCCGCACCAGCGCAGGATGATCGCCGAGATCAACCGGTCCTTTCCCTGCGACGTCGCTATCATGGACGCAACGGAAGGGTTCTCGACCGGGGGCCCCGAGCGGGGCGGCCTCGTCGCGCCGAACGTCATCCTCGCGAGCACCGACCGGATCGCCCTCGACGCCGCGGGGATCGCTCTCCTCCGGCGTTACGGCTCAACACTCGAGGTGATGCAGGGCAGGATCTTTGCGATGGATCCGATAGCCCGGGCAGCGGAGCTCGGCATCGGCGTTCGGTCGGCGGAGGACCTCCGGCTCGTCGCGCTCGACTCCGAGAGCAAAGACCTTGTCCTCGATATGCGGCGGATCCTGGACGAGACCGCGTGAAGATCAGAAGAAGAGGTGGTCGAGCAGGATCCGGAGACCGATGCCGATCAGGATCACCCCGCCGAGGACCTCGACCTTCCTCCCGAAGACCCGGTCGAGCGAACTTCCTATCAGCACGCCGGCGGCGGAGAGGATGAAGGTTACGGCGCCGATCGTGACTGCGGGCCAGAGGATCGGCATATCCAGGACGGCAAACGTGACGCCGACAGCGAGGGCGTCGATGCTTGTCGCAACGGCGAGAAGGAGGAGCGTGGTCATGCTCCCGGCGCCGAACCGGACGTTCTCGTCGTCTCCCCGGACTGCCTCGACGAGCATCTTCCCGCCGATCAGGGTAAGCAGCAGAAAGGCGATCCAGGGTGCCCAGGTCCCGACGAACGAGGTGACGCTCACCCCGCCGAGCCACCCGAGCACCGGCATCCCTGCCTGGAACCCGCCGAAGAGCGCCCCGATGATGAGGGCCCACCGCCCCCGGTCTTCTTGCATCGCGGCCCCTCCACTGATCGAGACGGCAAATGCATCCATCGCGAGTCCGACGGCGATGAGGAGGGTTGTTGCGAACTCCATTGCTTCCATAACATTCCAGCGCGATACCGGATAACGCTATGGTCGACGGTTGTTATATGGCGCCTGAGTGCCCTACCGGTATGGAGAGATGATACGATGAGCACGCAAACGATTGGCCTCATCCAGACGGCGGCGGGCAATGACCCCGACCGCAACCTGGTCCACACCCTTGCAATGGCAAGAGCAGCAATCGCGAAGGGTGTGCGGATCCTCTGCCTGCAGGAACTCTACCGGCTCCCCTACTTCCCGCAGTATGAGGCTACGGACGCCTCTGTCTACGCCGAGACCATACCGGGTCCCTCGACCGAAGCGTTCGCGGCGCTTGCCCGGGAGCACGGCGTGGTGATCGTCGTGCCGCTCTACGAACGGACCGAATCGGGGGAGTACTTCAACGCGGCAGTAGTGATCGATGCCGACGGGCGACTGCTCCCCCCGTACCGGAAGGTGCATATCCCCTACGACCCGCTCTTCTACGAGAAGACCTACTTCCGGCAGGGGGACCGCTACCGGGTCTACGATACCCGGTACGGCCGGATAGCCGTACTCATCTGTTACGACCAGTGGTTCCCGGAGGCCGCGAGGGCGGTCGCCCTGCAGGGCGCTGATATCATCTTCTACCCGACCGCCATCGGCCGGATTGCCGGGGAGGAGCCGCCGGAGGGAGACTGGCGCGAGGCGTGGGAGACGGTGCAGCGGGGCCATGCGATCGCAAACAGCGTCCACGTCGCCGCCGTCAACCGGGTCGGCACCGAGGGGGATATCCGGTTCTTCGGGAGCTCGTTCGTCGCCGACGCTTTCGGGAACGTCCTCGCCCGGGCGAGCGAGACCGACGAAGAGGTGCTCGTCGTCGAGGTCGACCTCGCGAAAAACGAGGCTGTCCGGGAAGGCTGGGGCTTCTTCCGGAACCGGCGGCCTGAGACCTACAAGGTGCTCACCCGGAGGTTTCCGCCGGGTAGAACCCCGCAGGCGCTCGGCTACCGCATGCCGGCGGAGTGGGCGTCGCACGATGCCGTCTGGCTCTCCTGGCCTCATGATCGGGAGACGTTCCCCGACCTTGCCGCGGTGGAGCTTGCCTACGTCGAGATCCTCGCGGCCCTCCGGGGGTCCGAGACTGTCAACCTGCTTGTCACGAGCGAGGCGATGCGCATCCGGATCGAGGCGATGCTGGAGGAGGTTGGTGTCAATCCAGAGGGCATCAGGTTTCACTCCGCCGACTACGCCGACGTCTGGTTCCGGGACTACGGGCCGACGTTCGTGATCAACCCCGAGGCGGGGAGCCTCGCGATGGTGGACTGGACGTTCAACGCCTGGGGGGAGAAGTACCCGGAACTTATGGGGGATACCGGGGTCCCGCTTGTGATGAACCGCGAGATGGACCTCCCCCTCTTCACTCCCGGGATTGTTCTGGAGGGCGGTTCGATCGAGGTGAACGGGTGCGGGACGGTGATCACGACGGAGGCCTGCCTCTTAAACCCGAACCGGAACCCTCGCCTCTCCCGGGGGGATATGGAGGCGTACCTGGAGGCTTACCTCGGCGCCAGTCACGTCATATGGCTCAAACAGGGTATCGCCGGCGACGATACCGACGGCCATATCGACGACATCGCCCGGTTCGTGGACGAGAGAACCGTCCTCTGCGCCGTCGAGGAGAACGAGGACGACGAGAACTATGCCGTCCTGCAGGAGAACCTCGCGATCCTCCAATCGTCGACCGATCAGGACGGCAACCTCCTGACGGTCGTCCCACTCCCGATGCCGGGCAGAGTCGGCGGCGAAGAGCGGCTGCCGGCGAGTTACGCGAACTTCTACATCGGAAACACCGTCGTGCTGGTGCCGGTCTTCGGGCACCCGAACGACGAGGTCGCCGTAGCAAGGATCCAGGGGTTCTTCCCGGACCGGGAGGTCATCGGGATCGACTGCACGGCGATGGTCGAGGGGTTCGGCGCGATCCACTGCATCAGCCAGCAGCAGCCATCCATCGTGCCGCGCGCCACCTTCCCGGGGGGAGAAAGCGCACCGCGAGAGGGATGAACGCGGAGATAACCGTGCTCCACGTCCAGCCGGCGAAGGCAAGCAGGATCGCAATGACGGAGACGGCCGGGACCATCGTCACCCCCCGATTTGCGCGCCGCACGTCGGTCCCGGGATGGACGAGCCGGTCTCTCCCGGCTCCGACTCTCTCCTCCATCTGCAGCAATCTCTTCTGGGAGGGCCGGCCTGATATGGGGTGAGCATCTGCACCGGCAGGGAAGTTACCAGCCGTTGCAGTGGACCCGGTCCTTACGGTAGCGGTCAACCGGCGGAGAGCGTGCGGCCGGGGAGCCGACGGTGACGAGGGCGAAGGGAACGACTGGCCGAAGGGTGCGATGGTTCTATGAACGGAAGTTTGAGCACCGTCAGGTACGAAGAACGCGAAATCCGGCGGATGAATGGTGTAACTCCCCTTCGTGGCTTTGCGGCTCGCACTTCGCGTGAGGGCATGTCACCACCTCTGTATCAGCCATCCGCGCCTTCAGCCACCATCCGGGGCCGACCTTCCCCCCGGCATGGGGCAGAGCGGTGTCGCCTCCTCCGGAAGCATGAGGATCTCGCGGACCCCGCCGTCATCGAACGCCCCGATGGTGACGGTGGCCGGGGCGCCGCCCGCGGGCGTCTGGTTGACGGCCGCGATCTCAAGGGCTGCCCGCCGGTCCCCGTTGCCGACCCGGACGACCTGATGCTTCCCGGGCCGGTAGTCCTGGACGTAGCACCTTCTGGCATGCTCTTCTTCACCGGGGCGGGGCTATGGGTGCCGGGGAGATGAAGCTGTCGGAGCATCCTCCTCCCCAATCGCTTCTTCCGGTGGTTCCTGGCGGCGCTTCTCCCGGCGTTCCCTGACGGACGAGAAGGGGAACTTCACCATCTCCCGGAGACCTCCCGCGGGGGAGAAGTTTCGCATATCACGTCGGACTCCTGAGATGAGTTCGTCGACGACCTCCTGCTCCTTTGCCTCCCCCTCCTCCTGTACCGCCGCGAGGCGGTGGAGGGAGTAGAGCCCGAGGATGAAGGCGAAGAGGAAGAAGAACTCCCATTGTTGCAGGTCGAGGGTGACGAAGACGAGCTCCCGTACCGGGTCTTTCCAGACGAGGGTCCAGATGAGTTCCCGCTCGGCAAAGAAGTCCACGAAGAGGCCGCCGAGGATCGGCGCGACGCCGGCGGCGACCGAGTTTGCAAAGGTGCTCGCCGCAAGGTAACTGGTCGCCTGACCTTGTGGGGCCAGCTTCAGGCCGATGTTTCCCGAGGCGAGCGAGACTCCCGCAAGTGAGATCCCCATCAGGATGTGGATGAGGATGAGAAGCGGGTAGGTCAGGACGTAGATATCCGGGAGCGTGACGAACATCCAGGCGAAGATCGCGAGCATGAAGAGCGGACCGCTCACGGCGAGAACCGACTTGTTGGAGAACCGGTCGGAGACCTGGCCCCACGACCGGTAGAAGACGATGTTCATGACCTGGCTGAGGACGCTGAGAGCGACAACGAGCGAGATATCAAGACCGATCCTCTGCAACATGTAGACCGTAAAGAACGGCGACGCGAGGTTGACGGCGAAGTTCCACGAGCCGAGGAAGATGACCAGGTTCCTGAAGTTGAGGTCCGCAAAAGGCTTCCTGATGGCGGCGAAGAGGCCGTCCTCCCCACCTTCGACGACCATCCGGGGCTCGGGCGTGCGGATGAGGATCACGATCCCGGCGAGACCGGCGATGAGCCCGAGGAGGAAGAGGATAGAGTAGCCGTAGGGTGCAAGGTCCGGGAAGATTGCCTCCCACGAGTCGATGAAGAAACCTGCGACGAGGCTGACGACGAGCGCAACCGCTGTCGAAAGGGTCAGCCGGTGGGAGAAGAAGGCTCCGAGCCGGTCCTGCGGTATGAGGTCCCGCATCCAGGAGTTCCAGCCGCAGTGGGAGACCGCCGAGAAGGATGCGTAGAGAGCTATTGAGAGGATGAGCACGAATATGCCCTGCTCCGGCGAGAGGAAGAACGGTATCAGGATTATGAGTATCCAGCAGAGGCGGGCGGCGAGCGATGCCGCGACGACCACCAGCCTTCTCCTGCGCACCCGCTCGACGATGTAGATGGCGGGCATCTGCAGGAGTTCTGCGAGCGGCGGGATGGCGGCGAGCAGGCCGATGACGGTGTTCGATGCCCCGAGTTGGAGGGCGAACGCTACCAGGAAGATGCCGCCGGTCAGCGTCACCATCGCCTGAGTGGCAAGGCCGTCCCGTATGACGAGTTTTAAGCCGTGACGGACCTCTTCTTCCGTCAGGCTCTCTTTTGCCTCAAAGACCATGCTTTATCCGGGCCTCTCTTTCTGATGCTCACGAACCGTTCACCCCGAGAGATTGCCCGTCGGCAGGGTGCCGGAATATCCGTGGGGGACCTCGCGCGGGCATCAGTTTTCTGGACTTATTGTATAAAAATAGAATTATATTAATGTGTTTGATTAAATCGAGAACCTCCCCGTGGTCCCGTCGGTCATGGCCCCGAAGGGATCGGGGGTATTCGCCGGCAGGGTTCCCCGGAAGGTTTCTCCGGTGCCTCAGCTCCCTGACGACCAGGGTGTTCTGAAGTCGGGATAGAGGGTGAGCCCGCCGTTATAGGCGGCCTCTTCGGACACGAGAAAGGCAAAGACCGCTGCGATCTCTTCTGGCTCCCCTGCGCGGCCCATCGGAATATGTCCCTCCACTTCCGTCTTCTTTTCCGGGTCCTCCGCTCACTCCCGGTTGATCGGGGTGGCGATCGCGCCGGGCGCGACCGCGTTGACCCGGATGCCCTCACTGGAGTACTCGAGTGCAAGTGTCCTCCCGAGAGCCCCGAGCCCTGCCTTGCTCGCGGCGTAAGTGGCATAGAGCGGTTTCGGAACGGCTTCGTGAACGGAGGTGTTGTTGAGGATTACGCCCCCGCCACCACGGTCGAGGAAGTGCCGAACCGCTTCCCGGGCGCAGAAGAACGCACCCCGGAGGTTCACCGCGAGGACCCGGTCGTAAGCATCCGCAGTCATCTCGTGAGTCGGGCTTGCAGTCTGGATGCCTGCGTTGTTGACCAGGATATCAAGCCTCCCCCACGCCGTGAGGACCTCGGCGAAGATGCGTTTGACGTCTTCTTCGCTGGCGACGTCCCCCTGGACCAGCATCTCCCGACAGCCCTTCTCGCGGATGAGGCTGCAGGCATCCCGGGCCTCCTCAAGCGTGATCTCTGCTTCCGTCTCGCTTGCATGTAGTTGATGGCGACGTTTGCGCCTGCTTCCGCGAACCTGATCGCCGTCGCCCGGCCGATGCCGGTCGAGCCGCCGGTAACGAGGACGTTCTTTCCTTCCAATCGTCTCATCTCGCCTCCTGGTGGTCCGGGCAGGGCCGCCCGTCCCCCGGGGGCCAGTGATCCGGGCGGGTAATGAAGATCGCGGCCGGGACTTCACCGCCGCTCCTCGAGGATTTTCCGGACGAGCGCTCTCCGGTCGGGCCTCCCGGCGGTGAGCGCCTGGAAATGCTCTTCGTAGATGGGCCTCTTGACCGAGTAGAACGTCCCGAGCGCGGTCGGCGCATCCCGGTCGTAGTCCCACTCCCTGATCTTTCCTAAAGCGCTCTCGAACCTGCCCGTCTCGACGTCGCCCTCCGCGAGCTCGTAGGCGTGAGCGTTGTAGTAGTCGGTCAGGTTGAAGTAAGTCGCGCAGATCTGGAGGACGTCGACGAACGAGAACCCCCGGTGCATGATCGCCTCCTTGAAGAGGTCTTTTAAGTGCCGGACCTTCTTCGTGTAGCCCCGGGCGATATGTGTGGCCCCGGAAGCGAGCATCACCTCGAGCGGGTTGATCGGGTGCTCGGTGATCCCGCCGGGAGTGGAGCGGCCTTTAAATCCGGTAGGGGACGTCGGTGTGTACTGCCCCGTCGTCAGTCCGTAGACCCGGTTGTCGTGGACGATGACGGTGATGTCGCTGTTCCGTTTTGCCGCGAAGATGAGGTGATCGAGGCCCTCGGCGTAGATGTCCCCGTCCCCGACGTGGCAGATGACCCGCAGATCCGGGTTTCCCATGCGTACTCCCGTCGCCGCCGGGACCGAACGGCCGTGGATGCCGTAGAAACTGTTGACGTTCAGGTAATCGGCTAGTTTCCCGTGGCACCCGATCCCGCCGAGGATGACGAAGTTATCGAGTGGTATCCCCTCCTCAGCCGAGAGCTCCGCGATCGCCGACTTCATCATATGCTGGATCGAGAAGTTGCCGCAGCCGGGGCACCAGGTGTTCTGTGCCGGGCTGATGAGGCTGCCGGCCGGCCGGCCGGGGGGGCTGGTCGGGGTCATGCGAAGACCTCCGCAAGGCGGGCTTTCAGTTCATCGACCGCGAACGGCCGCCCGTCGTACTTCAGGACCGATCGTCCCGGGTCGAATCCGTGCTGCCGGAGGAGGCGGGCAAGCTGTCCCGTGGCGTTGTTCTCGACGCAGGCGACCCTCCCGGCGCCGATCATCGCCTCCTTGAAGGCACGGACGGGGAACGGCGCAAGCACGAGAGGCTGGACGACCCGTGCCCCAAACTTCGCGGCAGCCTCGATGCAGGCCCACTTCTCCGAGCCCCAGCAGACGATCGTCTTCCCGGCGTTCCGTTCACCGTAGGTTCTCACGGTCGGGTAGGCGGTAAGTTCCCGGCTCAGGCTCTCGCCCTTCGCAAGCATCTTCTCGCGCAGCCGTATGGTTTCCTCGACCTCCTCCGTAGTGAACCCGGCCTCGTCGTGGGCGTAACTGTTCACCTTGACGACGGCGCCTTCCCGGCCGGGGAAGGCAAGCGGCGATACCCCGTCTTCGGTCCGGGCATACCGCCGGTACTCGCCCTCGCCCTCCCAGAGCACGGGCTCCCGGTCCGGGTGCGGGGTGACGGCGTTGATATCGAAGGAGTAGGCCCCTTCCGCGAGGGTCTTGTCGGTCAGGATGATCGAGGGGACCTGGTACTTCCATGAGAGCATCAGCGCCGTCGCCGACCAGGCATACGTCTCGTCGAGATCGCCGGGTGCGACGACAAGCCGGGGGAACTCCCCCTGCCCTGCGTTCAGGACGAAGTGGAGTTCGGTCTGGGAGGTGTAGGTGGGGAGGCCGGTGCTCGGCCCCGGACGCTGCCCCATCACGATCGTCACCGGGAGTTCCGCCATCCCGGCAAGGGAGAGGCCTTCTGTCATCAGGCAAAACCCGCCGCCCGAGGTCCCGACCGCGGCCTTCTCGCCGGCATAGGCGAGGCCGAGGGCCATCATGATGACGCTGATCTCGTTTTCGGGGTGGAGGACCTTGATCGAGAGGTCTTCTGCATGGTTGGCGAGGTAGTGAAGGATGTTCGAGGTCGGGGTCATCGGGTAGGCGACGTAGGACTCAAGCCCGCCGTGAACGAGCCCGAGCCCGGTGACCTCGTTCCCCGTCAGGACCGGGAGTGCCGGAGCGCCGAGCGGCTCGACGGAGAAGACATGATCCACGGCGTCGTAGCCCCGTCCGGCGACCCGGAGGTTGGCATCCAGGTGCTTTGCGGGGACGCTCTCGCGGAGAACGTCCTCGAGAACCTCCCGGCCGATCCCCGCGACCCGCGCAAGCGCCCCGAGCATCGCGGAGTTCCCGGTGATCGGGGGCGCCTTCTCCTCCTTGAGGATCGCATCGAGCGGGAGGCCGTAACCGTCGCCCCTCGTGACCTGGGAGGCGTCGTAAATGACGGTCGTCCCATCGTGGATCCTCTGCCGGTGGTTATCGATGCTGTTCTGGTCGAAGGCGAGGAGGACGTCGACCGGGGTGCGGTGCGCCCCTATCGATCTGCCCGCGGCCCGGATGATCGCGAAGTTGTGCCCGCCCCGGATAAGGGAAGGATAATCGAAGTACATGTAGGTGCGGTAGCCGAGGCGGGAGAAGAGGGCGGCAATCGAGAGGCCTGCCGTATTGATACCCTCGCCGGCCTTCCCGCCGATCAGCACGGAGTATTCGCCCATGGTCATCAGGCGTGCCGTTGCCCGCCTGCCGGTATATAGGTTGTGTTACCGGGAAGAGCGGTGGGGGGAGTCAACGGCCGCCGCAAACCCTCTGACGTCCTCCGGCACGCTTAGTGGACAATCGGCGACGCTGTCTCGTCGAAGGGATTGCTCCGCATCTCGAGCGAGAAGAGGTAGGGGTAGTTCTTCTGGAGATACTCCATGTAGGCGAGCCACTCCCTGATGAGCAGGCCGTATACCCGTTCGACGTCCCTGGCAAGGTGCCGTAGATCGCTCTCCGGGAGCCCGGCAAAATCTCCCCGGCGTTCGAGTTCCTCGGTCAGGTGGAAGACCGCTCTAAGGAGGTTGGTGAACGATTCGTGCTCCATGAGGACGGGGTTCTCGAGCAGCCGCAGGAGGAAGTCCCGCCGCCCTTTGAGGTACCGGCAGAGCTCCTCGAGGTCTGCGGTATCGGGAGCGACGGTGCAGCAGTGGCCCCGGAGACTGTCCTGCACCGCGGAGAACTTCTCCGGCGTCCAGGCCTCCGTCACGACGAGTTCCTGCCGGAGCCGGGGCAGGTCCGGGTCGCGGTCCGATATGAAGGTGAGCAGCCAGGTGCCGGCCTCCGAGAAGAAGGTGCCGATGACCATATTCAGTTTCTCAAGCCTCTCGCGCTTCGCCCGGATGCTCAGAAGCTGGTTTAAGATGAGGGTTACCAGGAGGACGTTGATCGGCAGAAAGCCGAGCGCGTTGAAGATATAGTTGTAGGTATTCTCCGGATCGCCGAGAATGAGATACTTGACGGTGTAGATGGCCACCGATGAGGCCACCAGGATTATCCCGAGCCGCACTTCCCAGGACCGGAGATTGAGAGGCATACGTTTAAGGATGGTACGTCCGGCGGGGAAAATAAAGGTTGGGCCCCGACGCCCTTCAGACACGGAGACGTGACGATGCCGGGACGTTGATGGGCGAAGCGACCGGCTGCCGCCGTGCGATCTCCGTCTCGACCCAGGCGGCGAGTTCGAGCAGTCCTGCCTCGAGCGGGACCTGTGGGGTATAGCCGAGGACTTCCCAGGCGCGACTGATATCCGCGATGCAGTGGCGGATATCGCCAACGCGGCCGGTCTCCGTTACCTCGGGCGCAAGGTGCTGCCGCCGGGTTATCGTCGCAAGGAGGGTGGCGGCGGTCCGGAACGTGTAGGGGCGGCCGCTCCCGATGTTGAACGTTCCCCCGGCAGCACCGGGCGACTCCAGGGCCAGGCGGAAAGCGCGCGCCACGTCGTAGACACTCACGAAGTCGCGCTGCTGGTAGCCGTCCTCGAAGAGGCGCACCGGGAGGTCCTGGAGCAGGCGAGACGCGTACTCGGTCAGCATGCCGGAGTATGGGTTGGCATACCTCTGGTGCGGGCCGTAGACATTGAAGAGCCGGAGGATCGTCGTCGGGATGCCGTATGCCTCCCCGATCATCCTGCACATCTCCTCCTGGTCGTACTTGGAGATGGCATAGACCGAGAGCGGCGAAACCTCCTTCGTCTCGGGTGTCGGGAGGGGGTAGATCACCTCCCCGTCGGGGCTCCGGGGCTCCCAGTCACCCCGTACCGCCTGGTGGAGGGAGCGCCGGATCTTCGGGTAGGTGGTGCCGTTGTACGAGCAGTATAAGCCTTCGCCGTAGACGGCGGAGCTTGAGGCGACGACGAGCCGCTCGATCGGGTGGTCCAGCAGGGCCTCAAGGAGGACGGCGGTCCCGGTGGTGTTGACGCTCATATACTTCTCGATCCGGTACATGCTCGGCCGCTCCCCGACGACTGCTGCGAGGTGGATGACGGCATCGACGCCATCGAGAGTTTCCTGGACGCTGTGCGGGTCCCGGATATCACCTACAAAGACCTCCGCACGCCGGTCGAGATGGCCGGGCCGGTGCCGTTCCGGACCATGGACCTGTGGTGACAGGTTATCGAGGATGCGGACGTGATAGCCATGCTGCAGCAGTTCCGTAGCGAGATGCGACCCGATGAATCCTGCCCCCCCGGTGATGAGGAGGGTCGGACTGGTATCCGTATGCATGATGTATCAGGCACACTTGATGGCAGTCTTCGCATTAAATATTATCGCGAATGATGGATAAAAAATAAAATGAGAGATTCCGGATTTTTCCCGCCCTGCGGCCTGCTCCACGGGTCTCATCACGTGCGGCTGTGAGAGGTGGTGGGGCAGGCTCCTCCCCACCCACATTCTTTTCGCGTTCAGGAGTCGAGGATCGACTCGGCAGCGTCGCGGTAGGCCCGCATGACGTACGGGATGCCGGAGATCGCCTCTGCCTCTTCGGTCAGCGCCATCAGGTCGTTCCGGGCGACCGTCTTGAGGCTGAAGTTCCGGGTCCCGGCCATGATCTGCTGGAGCCCGGTCCTGAACTTCTGGGCGTAGGTGTAGATTCCGACTGCTCCGAGCGGGATCTCATCGATACGACCGGGATATCTCTCCTTGAGCTGCTCGTAGCAGACGAAGATCTCTTCTCTGGTGCGGCCGTACTTCGAGACGGTCTTCGGGAGTTCGCCGGCTGCAAGCCACTTCTCGATGTTCTTTCCGACCATGCCGGGGATCATGAGGGCACGGCCCATGCAGACCGCCCTGACGTAAGGGCTGCCCATAGCGAGCCCTTTGAAGACGTTGGCCTCGTCGGCAAACCCTCCGGCGATGGCGAGGTCCGGGACGCGGATGCCCCGTGCCTTCAGCCGCTCGGCGAACTGGTAGGCGAGGGACTCGATGTAGAAGGTCGGGATGCCCCACTCGTTCATCATCGGCCAGGGGCTCATCCCCGTGCCGCCGGGTGCGCCGTCGATGGTGAGGAGGTCGATCTTCGCCTCGGCTCCGTAACGGAGCGCCATCGCGAGTTCGACGGCCGAGTAGGCGCCGGTCTTGAGGGTGATGCGCTTGAATCCGATGTCGTGGAGCCGGTCGACTTCCTCGAGGAACCCTTCCCGGCTGACGAAACCGAGGCGGGAGTGCCGCTCGAACTCCTTCAACGCGCCGTCCTTGAAGGATGCCTGGACCTCGGCGGCCCGGGGGTTCGGGTGGACGATGTAGCCGCGATCGTTGAGCTGGTTCGCCCGCTCGATGCTGCCGACCTTGATCTCGCCGCCGATGCACTTTGCACCCTGCCCCCATTTCAACTCGATCGTCTCGAGGTTGTGCTTTGCGGAGACATACTCCGCGGTTCCAAGCCGCGTGTCCTCCACATTCAGCTGCACCAGGAGTTCGCCGTACCGGTCCTTGAAGTTCCGGTAGGTCTCGATCCGGCGGTCCATCTCGGGCGACTTGCTGACCTTGCCGTTGTGGTCGAGGACCAGTCCGGGGTCGACCCCGCAGACGTTCTCCCCGCAGACGAGCGTGATGCCTGCAATAGCAGCCCCGATGGCGAAGTGCTCCCAGTTCTCACGGGCAATCTCGGTCGAACCGAGCGCTCCGGTGAAGATGGGGACCCGCATCGGGACCTTGTTCTTCCATCCGTACTCGGTCGTGGTATCGACGGCCGAGAACAGAGCGGTGTCGGGGTTGGCCTCGACACCTTCCGGCATCCCCTTTGCGCCCCTCGCGTAGCCCTGGATGTTCAGGTGCGAGTAGTCGACCGGGTAGTTCTTGTCCGCACCGGCGGTGATCTCACCGAACGGCCCCGGGTAGAGGACCTCTCTGCCACGGAAGGAGGAGAGCCAGATCTCGCAGGCCCCCTTGCACCCGTCTACACACCGGGTGCAGATGCCTGACATGGGCGCGACATCACGGGAACGGTTGGTCGTTCCTGTCGCTTCGTTAGCGTTCGGTCTTCGTAGGTTCATCGCTTGCCCTCTATTTTGTGGATAGAAGTTTCCTTCCTATGCATATAAATATTTCTCACGACCTCCCATCCAACCCTGATCGGCAGGGACCGCCCCCGGACCAGAGCAGCAACAGGAAGAGCCCGGGGAAGTCCCTGCAGACGGGCTACCCGGCAGCAACCCCGGGTATTTGATACCAGCGTATCCCGGATGTACCATGAAGATGACGAAAAGGTGAAATACCTTGATATCCATGAATGGATTATGAACTTCAGGTTGCTATCTGCTCTGATTGTGCTTCTGCTCGCAGTTTCACTCTGCGCCGGATGCACTGGCTCCGGCGAACCCGCCGGGCCGTCTACGACCCAGACCCCGACGGTCACGGCAACACCTGCGCCCACGACCTCGGGCTCGCTGACGCCCGGCCCGACACAGACGGTGCCTCCGGGAAAAGAGGTTGAGTTCGAGCTTACGGGTGGCTTCCCCTCAAGGGTTACGAACGATCTCTATATCAAGTTCATCGGCGGCAAAGGGTGGGACTACGTAAAATCCATTGACATACACGTGACCAAGTCGAACGGGGAGGTCATCACCGAGGCGATGGAGCCGACTCCCAACAAAGAACTTATTATTCACAATGCAAAAGGGGATAACCGCGTCGCGATAACTGTTTCTCTCATCACAGGAGGCACCTACACAGTTATAGACGAGATTGTAGAGGTTCCATAACCCTTCACGATCTCCTTTTTTACGTGGCCGGACTGCAACACGACCATCCGGGCAATCCCCTCGTTTTCCTCATCGCCCCTCCACATTCCACCGTATGAGCAGGCCGTCGTCGATCTGAACGGCCTCGATGATGCGTAACCGTGTAAAATCCGCCTCCCGGAGAAACCCGGTGCCGTCCGCCGGCGTGGGGGCGTCCTTCCCGCCGATGACGATGTTGCCGACGAACGTCTGGAGTTCGTCGACGAGCCCTCGCTCAAAGAGCGCCCAGATCAGGGTCCCGCCTCCCTCGACCATCAGACGCCGGACACCCTGCCGGTGGAGTTCCTCGAGAAGGGCCACAAGATCGACGGTCTCGTCGCCGGCGATGACGACGGCGGCGCGTTCCCGGAGGGCTTCCACCTTTTCGCGGGGTGCCCTCGCTGAGACGGCGACAATACGGTTTCCGGTCCCTTTGTGAAGGATGTCTGCAGTGAGGGGGATCTCTCCGGAACTATCCACCACGACCCGGATGGGATGCTCGTCGTTCCCGGCCGCTCTCCGCTCTGCACGGAGGTCCGGGGACTTGACGGTGAGTGAGGGATTATCGGCGAGCACGGTGCCGATGCCGACCATAATGGCATCGCTCTCTGCCTTGATCCGGTCGACCCGTGAGAAATCTTCAACTCCGGAGATCCTCACCTGCCGCCGCTCTCGTGTTGAGATCTTCCCGTCGGCGCTCATGGCGACGTTGACGAAGACAAACGGGCGCATATTCTAGGGTTACACGACGACCCTCATATATGCTCTCCTCCCGGACTGTATGTGAGGCCATGGCGCCTGCACTCCTCCTCTTCGGGAACCGGGGAAATGTTCGGCACCTATCCCCATAAAACCAAAGAACAATCCTTCTTTTCTGGAAAAATTGTATTCATTATTGGGATATTTCGAATGACATATATACATTCTCCTGGATATTCTCCGTATTCAGTATGTCCTGGAATTGGTACCCATTGAGCCGTTTTCAAAAAGACCTGTTTACCGGGACGGATATTGTCAGAATGATCGTGGTGGTGTCATTCTCGGCGATATCGTTTATGCTGACGGCTGTTGCACCGGATTACAACGCTTTCCTCATCTATCCCCTGATCTACTGTATCTCCATACTCCTTGTTGCTCTCTGGTTCCCGGAAAAAGGGATCTGGGTGACCGGAACCCTGGTTGCCGGATTCGTGCTTATCCAGGTGTACCTATCAGTCCTTGGGGTTACCATAGACCTTGTGATGACCGGGTTGCACATGGTGATCTTCTTCTGGGTCTTCGCGGCCACGACACTCTTCGTGCGGAGCTCCCGCCTGACCGCCTCCCGGTGCAGGCAGATCCTCGGAGATACCCGCGATGCGAAGTTTCTGTGCGACCCGCAAACCCTCCGACTGCTCTGTGTCAGCGAACGGTGCGCCGATATCCTCGGTTACGCCCCGCAGGATCTCGTCGGCCTCCCGGCGGAGAAATTCTGGGCGGATGAGAGCGGCAAGGCCCGGTTTATCGAGGAGATGAAACGGGAAGGGTACATCGGGAACGCAGAGATGATCTTTCGTGCGCAGAACGGCGATGCCCGCGTGGTCCTCCTCTCCTGCCGGGCTCTGGTCCCGGAGAACCTCTTCGAGTGTACGGTTGTGGATATCGGCAGCCTCCAGAACAAGCATAACAGCCTCATCCGGTCGAACGGGCGCCTGAAAGAACTCATCCAGCAGTCAAACGACCTCTTTTTCGTGCAGGATGCTACGGGCCGCATCCTGCACTTCTCCTGGTTGCGCGCCCACGAGTACGGAATAATTTCCGATGACCTCATCGGGCGGGGAATGGATGCACTCCTGCCCGTTGACCTGGCCGCGCGGCATATGGAATGGGTTCACAAGGTGATCCGTGAGCAGAAGAACGCCCGTTACGATCTTGACCTCACGATAGCAGGTGCCCGGCACACCTTCTCCATCACACTTGCCCCGTATGCCGGGGTGGACGGCTCCCTCGTCGGCATCGTAGGGTCGGCGCGCGATACCACCGAGGTACGGCGGCAGAGGATCGCCTGCAGGCAGATGATATGCGAGATCGACCAGTGGGAGGGGCTCGTCACTACGCTCTCCCATGAACTGCGCACGCCCCTGCAGCCGCTCGTCGGTTACCTGGCGATGCTCGTCGAGAATCCCGGGCGTTATGGTCTCACGGGGGAGACGGAGAAGTTCCTTACTACCTGCCTTGCGTGCGCGAGGCAGGAACAGGCGGTGGTGGAGAGGATGGTCGAGTTGAGCCTGCTGACGATGGACCATGTCGAACTCACCATTCAGGACGTATCCCTCCGCCAGCTCATCAGCTCTGTCATCTCTGATGGCGGGTATGACCGGGATGCCGGGATCCACAACGAAATTCCGGAAACTACCCGGATCTGGGGAGATCCCGATCGGCTCTATCTTGCGGTGGAGAGCCTGGTATCAAATGCGGTTAAATATAATCAACTGCCAAAGGAAGTATGGATCCGCTATGCCGAATCAAATGAAAACCATTATATTATGGTATGCGATAATGGCATCGGTATCCCTAAGGATATTATCGACGCGATCTTTGGGCAGTTTTATATCAGGGACCCTGAAAAACCGAACCGTGACGGCGGTCGGATCGGCCTGAGGCTCTCGATTGCGAAGAAATATATCCAGTTGCATGGAGGAGAGATAACGGTGACGAGTGCGGTGGGCGAGGGGAGCACTTTCACGATCAGATTGCCAAAGGAGGCCTGAATTTGGGAACGAAGATTATGGTCGTCGACGATGACCTGCCGACGCTGGAAGTAATGGAACTGCTGCTCAGGAAGATCAACCGCGAACCTCTTCTGGTCCACAACGGGTGGGACGCCCTGCGGATGCTCAAGAAAGAGAAACCTGCGCTCATCATCCTCGACGTGATGATGTCTCCCATTGACGGATGGCAGTTCCTGGAGGAGTTGAAGCGGAACGACGAACTCAAAGATATCCCGGTCCTGCTCTTTACCGCAAAACACGTCTGGCCCGAGGAGTATTCGCGATATGCGGATGATATCGTCGGCGTCCTGGAGAAACCTATCTCGCTCGCCGAGCTGAAGGCGGCACTGGAGAAGGCTGTTCCCCATGATGCCTCTTCTCACACGGATGACGACACTCACTACACCCCACAGATCCGAAGCGGATAACCTCTTCTACGTTCACACCTTCCTTTCCGGCCCCCTTCCGGGGTCTGCATGCCCCTACCGAAAGGCATTTCTTTTGCCGGAAGTGTAGTGCCGGATAGTGTTGCTCTCATGATCGTTACGGATCTTCCCGGCTGTCCCTCCCTCAAGGAATACCGACGGATCGTGGGTGAAGAACGTTTTTCGGCAATCGATGTTCTTGCCGATCGCCTTTCAGGCGTCAGGCTGCAGGAGATCAACTCGACCCGCCAGGGAGGTGGCGTCGCGGAGATCCTGATCTCGTACGTTCCTTTCCTCAACGCGCTCGGCCTTGAGGCAACCTGGAGTGTCATGGAGGCCGAACCGGCGTTCTTCGATGTCACGAAGACGCTTCACAACTTCCTCCAGGGCCGGGACGGGTTTTCACCCTCGATGGTCGAGACCTACTGGGAGGCCCAGCGGCAGAACGAAGGGCTGATCGAGGACGACTCCGATGTTGTGACCGTTCACGACCCCCAGCCCCTCGGTCTCGTCGAGTTCCTGACGGCGAGGGAGCGCGAGCAGAAGAGGCTGCTCTGGCGGTGCCACGTCCAGCTGGAGACGGTGCCCACCTCGACTGTGGGAAGCATCGGCAACATCATGCGGCGGCTGGTCGAGAAGTACCACGCAAGCATATTTTCAAGTTTCCAGTATCTTCCTCTCTGGAATGTGCCGAGTTTCATCATCCCGCCGTTCATCGATCCCTTATCCGAGAAGAATCGTGACCTTCCCCGGGCCGAGATCGACGCCACCCTTGAGAAGTACGGTATCGACCCGGCAAAGCCGATCGTCACTCAGGTCTCTCGATACGACGTCTTCAAGGACCCGGTCGGTGTCATCCAGTCATTTCGGCGGGTACGTCAGAAGACCCCCTGCCAGCTCGTCCTCGTCGGCGGGCGGGCGTGCGACGACCCGGAGTGCTACCTCGTCCTGCGCGAGGTCCGCGAGACGGCCGAGGACGATCCCGACATCCATATCCTCGACCTCCCGCCGGACAGCCACCGCGAGATCAACGCGATCCAGCGGGCGTCGGACGTGATCGTCCAGAAGTCCATAAAGGAGGGGTTCGGACTGACAGTGACCGAAGGGCTCTGGAAGGGGAAGCCCGTCATCGGCGGGAACGTCGGCGGCATACCGCTCCAGATTCGCGATGGCTGGAACGGCTACCTGGTCTCGACGGTCCAGGAGACCGCCGACCGTGTCCTCCACCTCCTCCGGAACCCGGAGTTGGCCGAGGAGATGGGAGCGCGAGGGAGGGAGTTCGTGCGGGAGTATTACCTCCTTCCCCGGGGCGTCCAGGACCACCTTGCCGTCGTCGACCAGATGGTCAACGGGAGGATTACCGCCCGGGACAGCGTCATCTGCTACCACCCGCAGGTGGTGACGACCCGGATGTCCACGTGCCCCGCGCGGTAACGATTCGCTCCTTCGCTGCCCGCGTCAAGGTCACCGGATGGGGATCTCCTTTCCCCCGGGTCCGGAGCCGGTCCTCATCTTCTTCAGGCGCACCTCGAGGACGCCGTTCTTTAACCGGGTCCCGGCTCCCTCACCCGTTACGCTCGCCGGCAGGCGTATCAACCGGCTCAGGATGCCGTTCCCGCGCTCGTGGATGGAGTAGCCTCGCCCCTCTTCGACCGGTCCGGCACGCCTCGCCGTTACCCGCAGGGTCTGCGGGTTGAGCAGGTTGATCCTGATCGCGTCCTCCTCCGCGCCGGGCAGTTCCGCAACAACGATCACCTCATCGTCGTGGTCGAGGATATCGACCCGGAAGTCCGTGGAGAAACTGAGGGAGTCGCGGCTTCCGCTGTCCTGGGCGGTCCTCCCGCCCCTGCCTTCCCGATTCTCCGCCGTCTCATCGATCCCCCGCCGCCCGGTGCCGAAACGCTCGTCTTCACTTCCTGTCAATGCTTCTCTCCTCCTGCAGTCTGGTAGCCACCGGATGGCAACCGGCCATCCGGCGTCCCCTCTTGAACCAATATACTTAACGTTTCGTATCCTGGAGACGGGCGCACCCCTGGTCGGTTTGTCCTGCCGGTGCTGTCGGGTTGTCGGAAGAAGGTGTTTCTTGCGCTCCCCTCTTCCCGGGCGTCAGGTTTTTATGATGTGACCGGTATGGTGGGAGACCCCCGGAGTTCCGGGGTGCGGGACGACGGGGTAACTCAATCACCTGCACCGCCGTACCGGCGGAGATTCCAGTGCCGACGAACCGGCGAGGATTGTGGAGGAGAAAGGAATGACTCAGTTTAAACCCTTTGATATGGAAGGCATGCCGATCGAGGAGCAGCCCATGAACTGGAAGGACATGATCAAGGCCCCGTATGACAAGAAGACGGTCGACGCCTACACCCGGACCCGGATCATCCTCATGAACGGTATCGAGAACAACGCTGTCCTGATGTCGCACGCGATCGAGCGGATGCACCCCGATCCCGAGGTGAAGAAGTCGATGGCCCTGATGCGGCGGATCGACTCCCAGCAGCAAGAGACAATCAACTGGCTCAATCCGGCGGACCAGTCGATCATCGAGACCACCCTCGGTTACGAGCAGGTGGCGGTCGACCTCACCGCGAACCTGGCGCAGAACGAGCCGGACCCCTACGTGAAGCAGACGCTTGACTTTGCCCTGCTCGAGGACTTCGACCACCTCTACCGCTACAGCTGCCTCTACGACTACATCGAGGGCGGCGACCCGGAGGCGATCGTCCAGGGCAAGACCGAGGTCAAGCCGGGCCGGCCGACGAGCATCGAGCACCGCCACCCCTTTGACTCGATGCGCAAACACTACGACAAGGATACGGCCGATATCAAGACGAAGATGAACTACATCACGATCACCGCGGGGGAGCAGCAGACGATGCTTTACTACCGGGCGCACGGGTTCATGTACCCCGACGAGATTGCACGGCAGCTGTATGCGGAGATCGCGGAGATCGAGGAGCAGCACGTGACCCAGTATGGGCTGCTCGGCGACCCGAACGAGACGATGCTTGAGAAGATGGCGATGATGGAACTCAACGAGGCCTATCTCTACTACTCCTTTGTACAGCAAGAGAGCGATCCGAGGATCAGGGGGATCTGGGAGAATTTCATGAAGATGGAGATCACGCACTTCAACGAGTGTGCACGGCTCATGAAGCAGTACGAAGGGCGGGATATCCGGGATCTCGTGAAGGCCGACGTCATCGGGCCCCTGGTTGTCTTCGAGCAGAACAAGGACTACGTCAACAGCGTCATCGACAACCAGCTCGACCTTGCGCCGAACAACATGGAGTTCATGCGGATGCGCGACCTCCCGGACAACTGGGCAAGTTTCGGCTACCAGCGCGTCATGAACGCAAAGGGTGTTCCGAGCGAGGAAGTCGTCGGGAAAGCCGGCCCGAGCCTTGTAGAGCGCGACCAGGCGGAGAATATCCGGAGGGTCAAGCAGGAGATGGCCCGCCGGGTCGAGAAGGGGATGGCAGCGGTGCCGGCCCGGTAAGTACTCCTTTTTTTACGACGGACAGGGCCCTGCGGCTGGTCACGAGTTAAACTCTCGCAGCCTTTGCACAAGAACCACCTGACCCTCTTGCATCTTCGCACGGGATCAGGGTTGCCGGGGGGTGTGCCCGGACGCGGCGTGCTCCCGGGGTTCGTCGCCCTCAGATTTTCTGAGCGTGAACCGGAACGCCGCGCCCTCATCCGACCGGCCAGTCACGCGGTCCTCGACCCGGATTCTGCCGCCGTAACGGTTGAGCAGCATCCGGCAGATCGAGAGGCCGAGGCCATGTCCGCTCGCGCCGGCCTTTCTCTGCTCGAACCGGGTAAAGATCCTCTCCTTTGCGTTGTCGGGGACACCAGGGCCGGTATCGGCGACGGTGACCTGGACCATCCCTTCCTCGTCGGCATCCTCGACGGTTACGGCAACCTCGACGTTCGGCCCGCCGTGCTTCGCGGCGTTTCCGATAAGATTCGTGAAGACCTCGGGCAGGAGGTCGTCGGCGAGGACCGTCACGTTCGTCCCCTCGTAGGTGATGCGGGTGTCCGGGTAATGGGTGATCTCCGCCCGGACCACCTCATCAAGGTCGACCGGGATAAGCCTGACCCGGCTTTCGCGGATCTTCCGGATGGTCCCGACGTTGGCGGTGATCTCCATGCTCTTCTTGATGCCGGCACGGAGTTTCTGCAGGTATCTTCGCTCCTCCCCGCCGAGCATATCCATGAGCAGGTCGGCGTAGATGTTCGCGACGTTGTCGACATTCCGGATGTCGTGGGTGAGGATGTCCAGGTAGAGGTTCGCCTCCCGGTTCGCTGCCTCGAGCCTCTGATAGAGTATCCCCCGCAGGGCCCCGGCCCCGACCTCCCTGCCGACCGCCACGAGGATCTGGCGAGTCGCGGTCGGGATCTCCGGACCGGTGGTGCTCCCGAGCATGAGCGCCCCGACGACGGAGGACTCGGCAACGAGCGGGATGCAGGCGAGGGAGGCGACCTCGAAGTCCGCGAGCACGTCCCGCTCCCGGCTGCCGGCACTTTCCGTCCCCTCGACGAACCATGGCTGGCCGGCGACGAAGACCCGGTTGTAGGGCCATTGGCGGGCGTTGAGTGTCCGGTTCTGCATCAGGGCGAACTCGGAGACCTTTCGATGGCACCGGAGGACCGCCTGGATCCTTTCTTTTCCCTCCAGCATGTAGATCATACCGATATCGAAACCAAGATTATCAAGGACCGCATCAAGTGCGTTGTCGAGCAGTTCGCCCAGGGTGAACGAGGACGCCGACGCCGTGATGACTGCGTTCAGGACGGCAAGCCTCCTATTCCGGATACGGACCTCCTCCTCGGCCCGCATCCGCTCCGTGACGTCGGCGAGCGAGAAGACCAGCCCCAGAACGCTTCCCTCCGCATCCTTCACCGGCACGAGGCTCCAGTCCCAATAGGTCTTCCCGCGTTCGGGCTGCGTCTCGTAGGTGAACGGTTTTGCAAATACCCTGAACGCCTCTCCGGTATCCCGCACCCGCTCGAAGATCGCCTGGTTCTCCGGGTTCGGGAAGAGGTCGAAGTGCCGTTTCCCGAGGAGGTCCTCTTCCGTGTATCCGGACCCCTCCGCGTAGGCCGTGTTCACCCGGACGAACCGGAACTCCGCGTCAAGGTAGGCAAGGTGGACGTCGGTGTACTCCATGACCGTTCGGAGGAGGTCGCGCTCTTCGGCGAGATCGACGGCGAGCGATTGGTTCTCGGCGAGCAGCCACTCCCGCTCTGCATCCACCCGCTTCCTCCGGGTGATGTCCCGTGCGAGCCACCGGACCTCCGCAAGGCTCCCCCGGTCGTCACGGACGGCCGTGACCGAGAGGGAGACGGGGATGGGCTCCCCGGCCGCGGGCTGCACCCATACCTCGATCCCTCGCAGGGGCTCGAAAGGACCGCTCTTGAGGCGCGTGAGGAGGTCCCGGAACGTCTCCCTGCACTCCGGGATGATGCAGGCCAGGCTGGATGTCCCGATCAGGTTCTCCCTCTCGCTGCCGAGGAGGAGGGCTCCTGCCCGGTTCACGTCGAGGATCGCGCCTCGCGGGTCGCAGACGAAGTAGCCGTCGGGAGCGAGGTCGAAGAGGTCCCGGTAGCGGCTGTGCTCCTGCGCGATCTGCCGGTACTTCTCCTCGCTCTCCTTCCTCGCGGTGATATCGCTGACGAGAAGGAGCATCGTGCCATCGTCCTGGACCCGGATCGAGCACGCCACCCAGCGGTCGGGAGCGATCCGGAATTCCAGTCTGGAGAGCACTGTCCCTGCCCGGAGCGCCGCGAGCAGCCGCCCTGCTGCTTCCGCGTCAGCGATGAGCGGTATGATGTGGGTGCGCACGAGCGCCATCCCGTTCGCCCCGGAGAGGTCCCGGCCGTCCGGCAGCGACAGGAGGCGACGAAAGGCCCGGTTGACTCGCACGACCCTTCTCTCGGAATCAAGCAGGAGCAGGCCGTCCTCGAGTTCGTCGAGGGAAAGGTCCGGAGCGGATTGGGTCGAAGGTGTCGTTGCGTGCATGGTACGGTCTCCCGGGTATTCTGACTATGTTCGGAAGAGAAGTTTCTGATATGAGTTCTGATAAAAGTTGGGAGAATAAGTTCCAGCGTGCCCGATTCTGTCTGATGCAATCTTCATCTGCATTCCTACCTGACGGCTGCATAAAGACTTTGCCTTCTGGTGCTGCCCGGTAGCGGCGATGCGGGCGCTCAACATTCCAAGAGAGCGTTTCTTGCCTCGCGGGCAAAAGCCAGGGTTCTTTCGGGGTTGCGGATCCCGTCTTTCCTGACGCCCGTATGCACATCGACTCCATATGGACGGACTTTCCGTATCGCCTCTGCGACATTCTCCGGCGTAAGCCCTCCTGCAAGTATGACGGGAATTGCCGAGTTTGCGACGATTGCCGCGCTGATATTCCAGTCGTGAGGGATCCCCGTTCCCCCGAGTTTTTCTCTGGTCCTGGTGTCGAGGAGGAGCGCATCGGCATAGGGCTCATAGCGTTTTCCCATCTCGATAGCCGACTCGTCCATCACGTGAACGGCTTTCACGATCTTTAGGTACGGGAGAGCATCGCGGATGACGTCGATCTCGGATGGTTCGACGATATTCTGGATCTGCAATGTCGTGCAGTGCGAACTGTTCACCAGCTCGATGAGGTCTTCTGTCTCCTGCAGGTGGGTGACTGCGACCGGTTCGATGAACGGCGGGAGATGGCGTACCATCTTCGCGGCTTCTGCCGGAGTTACGAAATCGCTGCTTTGATGCGTCACGCCCATGATGAAACCCACAGCATCGCAGCCTGCATCGATTGCGGACTGCATATCCAAAAGACTGGTCGTTCCACAGAATTTAACCCGCATCGGATCCTCTCTGTCGTTATGGCAGATAGGGTATTTGCAGATATCAAAGGCCGCGACGACAGATCCGTGGCGGCGATCGGCGTTATGTAAAGGAAGATATCAGGAAAGTTGCCTGGGATGCCCCCGCCCGGATTTGAACCGGGGACAACCAGATCTTCAGTCTGGCGCTCTC
>NZ_DAOSET010000010.1:0-55305 GCF_035363275.1 Methanoculleus sp.
TGCCTGGAGATCCGGGCAAGTGTGAGAATCGGAGACTAAAGCCCGAAAACGGCTTCCGAGGGGATATCCCCATTGGGAGTGGGGCTGACGGGGAGTGCGAGTGTAGCGAGCATGAGAAGACCTTTGGTCTTCGAGGGGGCATCCCCCCTCCCCTGTCTCCGCCACTTATGGGAGCATGTGACCCCCACTCGAAGACCTCCGGTCTTCTCAAACTCCTGCCGTTCCGGCAGTCGTTCCCCACCCGGCCTCCGGCCTCCTCAATCGCACCTGGCGGTGCTCAAACTCCTGCCTCGCACCTAGCGGTGCGCAGTCCCCACGGTCCGGTATGGGGCACTTTCCACGAGTCTAACATATCCATCTGTTGTACAAAGCCGTTTTCGGGCTTTCACAGATCATTGCCGGTATGATCGGAGGAAGCCGCTCCTGGCCCATGTCCGGCACCCGTGCAATCCTCTTCCAGCCTTGCACTTTCTCTCCCCACCAAACCCCCTATATTGCCGGAGTTCAAACACTCCCTCTGGAGACAGGAGGGGTTCATGGAGGTGACCGGCGACCGGATCGTCCTGCACGTGGATATGGACAGTTTCTTCGCCTCGGTGGAGGTCCGCCGCGACCCGTCCCTTGGCGGGAAGCCGGTTATCGTGGGCGCCGACCCGAAGGGGGGAGCGGGCCGTGGCGTGGTGAGCACCTGCTCGTATGAAGCCCGCCGCTACGGGGTGCACTCCGGCATGCCGATCTCCCGGGCGTATGCCCTCTGTCCACGCGGTGTCTACCTCCCGGTGGACCGCTCGCTCTACTCCCGGGTCTCGGCGGAGATCATGGCGATCCTCGCCCGGCACGCCGGCCGCACCGAGCAGGTGAGCATCGACGAGGCCTACCTCGACGTCAGCGACGCCGGCAGTTTCGCAGCAGCGGGAGCGCTTGCCGCCGCGGTCAAGCGGGAGATCCTGGAAGAGGCCGGGCTCACCTGCTCGATCGGCGTCGCCCCGTGCAAGGCCGTGGCAAAGATCGCGTCCGACTACCAGAAACCCGACGGGCTGACGGTCGTCGCCCCGGATGAGGTCGCGGCGTTCCTCGCGCCCCTGCCGGTTGGAAAGATCCCCGGCGTCGGGAAGAAGACCGGCGAGGCCCTCCAGCAGATGGGCATCCGGACCATCGGCGACCTCGCACGCCGCGACGTCCAGGACCTTATTGCCCGGTTCGGGAGGTGGGGCGTCCTGCTGCACCGCCTCGCCCGGGGCATCGACGATCGCGAGGTGCAGGATAGAGAGGAGTGCAAATCCATCTCCCGGGAGACGACGTTCGATCAGGACAGCGCCGACCCGTCCCTCCTCTCCGGAACCGTCGCGGGGCTCGCGGACGACGTCGTGGGGACGCTCGCCGCCGAAGGCCTCCGGTGCCGGACCGTCACGGTCAAGGTCAGGTATCGCGGCTTTCAGACGCATACCCGGTCCCGGACACTGGAACGGTTCACCGCGGACCCCGGGGTGATCCGGCGGGTTTCGTCTGCGCTGCTCCTGCCGTTCTTGAACGGCACGGCCGTCCGGCTCCTCGGGGTCAGGCTCTCGACGCTCGAGGGCGGCCGCACCCGGCAGACCTCGATCGACGAGTTCTGCTCCCCCTGATGCATTGGATGGGCGAACCTTCTTTACGTGGAGGACGCACTAGCCGGTATGCCCGATGTCTGGATCCTGCTCCTCGCCGCCGTGCTTCTCCTCCTCTTCGCGGTGCCGTTCGTCCAGCAGCAGATAACCAGGGCCCGCCGCCTCCGGGCGATCCGGGACCTGGAGGCGGAGCGCCGGACCCGGGTCATCGCCCTCATCCACCGGCAGGAGCGGGTCGCATTCCTCGGCATCCCGTTCTACCGCTACATCGACATCAACGACTCCGAAGAGATCCTCCGGGCGATCCGGCTCACGGATCCGGAGATGCCGATCGACTTCATCATCCACACCCCGGGCGGCCTTGTCCTCTCCTCCGAACAGATCGCGATGGCGCTCCGGCGCCATAAGGGGAAGGTGACAATCTTTGTCCCCCACTACGCCATGTCAGGCGGGACGCTCCTCTGCCTCGCCGCCGATGAGGTGGTGATGGACGAGAACGCCGTCATCGGTCCGGTCGACCCCCGGATCGGGGAGTACCCGGCGGCGTCGATCCTGCGGGTCCCACACGTAAAACCGCCGGAAGAGATCGAGGATGAGACCTTCATTCTGGTCGATATCGCATCAAAAGCCCAGAACCAGATGCGGGAGTTCGTGGCCGGCCTGCTCCACGACCGGATGGACGCCGGGCGGGCGGACCACCTCGCACGCCTGCTCGCGGAAGGAACGTGGACCCATGACTACCCGATCACCTTCGAGCAGGCGCGGGACCTCGGGCTTCCCGTCACGGTCGGTATGCCCGATGGGATTTATCGACTGATGGACCTCTTCCCGCAGGCGATGTCCCGCCGCCCGTCGGTCACCTACATCCCGATCCCCTATCGGGAGGAGAAGAAGGGGTAACACCCGGGGCATCCCAGCACTTATCCCGTACCCCGAAAGAGATCTTCTCAAGGATGTCTTCTGACCTGCAGCTCAGTCTTGATGCGTTCGACCGCACCCGACCTCCCCTCTGCGACGGCCTCCCGGACCACAATGGCTTCATCAGTCTCTGCTGCCGGTGCCCCTTCGCGGTCCGGGAGAGGGGTGCTGTCTTCTGCGAGGAGTTCGGCGTCACCATCCGGGCGCGGGCGAAGTACGGGCTCCGGGGCTGGCGTGAGGTCCGCGCTGCCGTCGTCGCTCGCGACGATGGGGTATGCTCGGTCTGCGGATCGGCGGGGGACCTCCACGTCCACCACCTCGACCTCGATCCCACAAACGATGACCTGGAGAACCTGCTCACCCTCTGCGGCTTCTGCCACGCCCGGGTGCATACCGAACTCCGCCGTGAGGGTGGGGCCGGGCGGGTGGCGCGGGTGATCCCGACGGTGCGGGGCCGTGCCGACCGGGACCCCGAGCGACGGCCTCCCGGCCGGACCGATGCCGCCTGACCCCCCTATCAGGGGCTGCTTTCTCCATGCCGGTACCGTCTGCAGCAGCGGAACGGTTATATCGTATGCCCGCTACCGATTGCCTGACCACGGGGGGAATGTCCGGAATGAGCATTACGGGAAAGCTCTTTGGGAGAGGTGGATCCGAAGATCGAGAGGGTCCGGAGACCGATGCTGGAGTGAGCAGAAAAGCGGTCTCTCTTGCCCAGCAGGGGCGATTCAACGAGGCGATCGGTTGTTTTGATCGGGCACTCGAGGAAGATCCGGCCAACGTGAAGATGTGGAACAACAAGGGTGTCTTTCTCGACCTCATCGGCAAAGACCAGGACGCGCTCGCCTGCTGGGAGAAGGCGCTTGCGATCGATCCCGGGTTTGCTCCGGCCTGGGTCTCCCGGGGGATGCTCTACCGGCGCCGCGACCGGCTCGATGAGGCGCTCGCCTGCTATGACCGTGCCGTGGAGCTCAACCCGGACTCCGCCGTCGCCTGGTACAACCGGAGCGGCGTCTTTGTCGCGATGCGCCGGCTTGACGAAGCGGTCGCCTGCTATGAACGGGTGCTCTCGATCGACCCTCATTTCGTCGCGGCATGGACCGATCTCGGCTACGCTCACTTCCTCCAGCACCGGCACGAGGAGGCCATCGCCTGCTACGATCGGGCCATCACGGACGATCCCGGGGGCGTCCGGGTCTGGAGCCTGAAGGGCGGTGCCCTGTACGCCCTCGGCGAGTACCGCAAAGCGCTCGAGTGCTTTGATAAAGTGCTCTCGATCGACCCGAAGTACGCCGCCGGGTGGAGCATGAAGTGCAGCGTCCTCTACCACCTTGGTATGTACCGCCACGCACTCACGTGCGCCGACAAAGCGCTTGAGATCAACCCCTCCTGCGAGCTGACCGCACAGGTCAGAAAGATGCTCCTCTCTCTCATCCAGAAATGGTGATGGGCTCCGTCCCCCTTCTTCCGGGTCCGCACCACCCGGATAACTCCGGAAGGTTGACGCCCGGCGCCGTCCAACCGGAGACTGTCATATCGGGCGGGAACTCTCCCCCCGGGGAGACTCCGACTGCCTATTACCCGGCAATGCCAACAGGTGGATGTAATCCATGCCAGTCGACCAGATCCCCATAGGCACGTTCTCGCGGATCACCCGGCTCTCGCAGAAGGCGCTCCGCCTCTACGACGAGCGGGGGCTCCTCGTCCCCGCGGCAAGAGACATCTGTACGGGATACCGTTATTACACTGTCGCCCAGGCTGAGCGAGGCATTCATATCAGGCACCTGCTCTGGCTCGGGTTTTGCCTGCCGGAGGTTGAGACCATCCTCGCGGCCCGGGAACGCGGCGATGCCGGGACAGTCCGGGATCTCTTTGCGCGGCGTCTTACTGCAACCGAGCGGGAGGCCGGGCGGCTGCATGCGATCGCGGAAATCCTGCGGATGCAGGATCCGTTGAACGGAGGATTCCGTATGTCTGTTACCGAACCTGCTATAAAAGAGATCCCGGCCCTGCGGGTGCTTACCCGCCGTGAGCTGGGTGTTTACCAGGAGACCATCCCCAGACTGATCGGGGAACTCTGCGGCTGTCTCTTCCCTGCTGACGGGCGGCAGCCCGCTGCAAAGGTGACCGGGCCGATCATGTTCATCTGCCACGACGAAGAGTATCGAGAGACGGACGCCGATATCGAGATGGCAATCCCTATCGTAGGGCCCATCAACCTCGACGGGTCCCGGATCGAGGTCCAAAACCTTCCGGGCGGCCGATTTGTCTCGGTACTCTACACGGGCCCCTATTCGGGGGTGGGGAAGGCCTACGAGCGGCTCTTCGCCTACATGGGCGAGCACGGTCTTGCACCGGCCGGCCCCTCGCGGGAACTCTATCTCAACGACCCCGCAGAGGTGCCGGAGGAGGAACTCCTGACCGAGGTCCTGTTCCCGGTGATCGCTCTCCCGGCGTCCCCCTGAACCGGGGACGGTCACCCTCCCGCTGCATCGACGTTAAAGACGTGGCAGCCCCATCCGGGGATGTCGAGGTAGAGCCCCGGGACGAGGAGGCTTTCCCCGTCCCGGTCGTACTGCGCCAGCCCCAGGAGGTCGACGAGCCGGACCGTCTTCCCGGCGAGGTCGGCCCACGGGAGCGGGACATAACACTGGCCCCGGTCCGGGGCGTAGTTGACGGCGACGACGAAGCGCTCCCCTCTCCTCTCCCGGGCGAAGGCGATGTAGCCGTCGTGGGACGGGTTCCCCTCCCATGCCGGGTTGCAGTCGAGGAGCCGCCATTCCCCGTCCCGGAATGCCGGCAGGCGGAGGCAGGTCAGGAGATTCCGGTAGAACTCTTCGATAGCCCGATCGGTCGGCTCCTCCGGCTCCCGGCAAAGATGCACGGGGACCAACTTCCGCCGTCCGGTAAACTGCCCCTGGTGGAAGAACCGGAGTCCGGGGCAGAGATAGGCGAGGACGGCGGCGGCCCGATGACGATCGGGAGGAAAGACCGCTGCCGCCCGGTCCTCGTCGTGGTTCTCGAGGAACCGGACGGACTTATCCTGGTATTCGAGGTCAGCCCGGAGGTGCTCCCGCACCGGCCGTGCCACTCCGTTCCGGAGCCGGTCATAGAGCCGTTTGTCGTAGGTGTAGTCGAACCCCTGCTGCTGGAGCGTCCACTCTAGGTCCCAGTAGACCTCCGCCATGAAGACGAAGTCCGGGTGGTCTCCATGCACCGCCTCGATTGCTTTCGGCCAGAAAGGTGCTATACTCCTCCCCCAGGTCTCCCGGAAGACCTCCGGGAGGAGAAGCATCGCCATATCGCATCGGACACCGTCGCACCACTCCGCGATCCTCTGGATCTCGGCGGTCATCGCCTCCTCGAGGGTCGGATTGGCGTAGTCGAGTTGCAGGGTGTCGGGCCAGCTGGAGTTGTAGGGATCCCTGCCGTGGGCGAGGACGGCCGATCCACTGTGGAGGTCCACCCGGGTGAAGTCCTGCGGTCGGCCCGCGAGGTCCTCCTCCGTGCCGCGGATATAGTAGTCCGGGTGGTCCCGCACCCAGAGGTGGTCGAGGGCGGTGTGGTTCGGGACGAAGTCGAGCATGAGGAGGAGCCCCTCTCCGTGCACGCGGTCGCGGAACCTGACGAGCGCCCCCGCATCTCCGAGGTCCGGGTGGAGCCGGTAGTCGGCGATGGCGAACCCGGAGCCGCAGATGTCCTCCTCTCTGAGGTCAGGGAGAAGGCTCCGGTAACCGCTGAGCCACTCCTCGTTCGAGCCCGAGACCCGGCGGCCGGCCTCCCCGGTCTCCCAGACCCCCATAAGGTAGACCCAGTCGAACCCGCAGGCCGCGAGTCCCGTGAGCCAGGAGTCGGGGATATCGTCGAGGGTGGCACGGGGACGCCCGGTCTCGCGGGCGAGACGTCGGAGGTGGATGCGGGCGTTGATCTCGTAGAGGGAGGGGTGGCGGGGGGCGTTCATCGTGGTTCCCCTGGATTCCCGGGATGATAGAGGTATCCCTGGACTCGAACTCTATTTCTCCAGGCGAGTCGTTACTCGAAAACGCTTCGCGTTTTCTCGAACTCCTTCCCCTTCGGGGAAGTCGTTCCCCTCACCAGATGGGAGAATGAAGGTCGTCGTCCCGCTGGAGCCCACGGAATGACCGGTGCCCCTGAACTGCATCGATGACCCGGCCGTTCGTCGCCCGCATCATGGCTTCGAGAGGCAGATGTATCCGGGCATCCAGGCAGTTGTAGAGAAAGTCCCGCAACACTTTCTCCGCCTGCAGTTCGGGGATGAGGCGGCGGTTGAGGAGGCCGGTATAGGTCTCACCGAGCGGCGCGCCGGTGGTGAGGTGGCGATCGACGGCGTGAGCAGCGAGTTCTGCGGTCCGGTGGGCGTAAAAGATCCCTTCGCCGAGGATGGGGCTTGCAAACCCGCCTGCATCGCCGACGAGAACCGTCCTCTCGTGAACCGGGGAGGGGATGTAATTGCCGAACGGCAGCGGGTATGCCGCTGGTTTCCTGTCGACGAACGCCGCAAGGCCGATGGTATTCAGGAACTCCCTGAAGCGCTCGGGGAGGTCTTTCCGGTTCTTCTGCAGCAGCCCCCCAAGCCCGACGATGATCGCCTCCCTGTTCGGGAAGACCCACCCATAGCCCCACCGGCAGGCGTCAAGGACAAGGAGTGGTGTCGCGAGTTCGGCTTCCAGTCGGATCGCGCCGTCACCGCTCATGAGTGCCTGCGCCTCCTTGCGAGGGATTGCAAGTTCCATGGCCCATCCGAGGTTCTCGCGCCACCGGTCATGCTCGACGACGCTCTCCGGGAGGGAACGGCGGACTCCGCTGTGAATCCCGTCAGCCCCGACGAGGACCCGGGCGGCATACCGGTCCCCGTCCGATGTCGTGACGGTGCGGCGGGCGTGGTCGATTGCGGTCACCTCCACGCCCTCGTGGATCTCTGCCCCGGCCTCAGCTGCCTTCCGGGCAAGGCAGGCATCGTAACGCTTTCGGTGGGTGAAATAGAACGGCTCCGCAAGGTCCCTGGCGAGGACGCGACTGCTTCCGATATAAAGTGCATAGTCGGTACCGGCAGAGTCGAGCAGCCCCTCCTCCCTGAGGGCGGGGATGGGCAGGTCAAAGACGCGGTCGAGAAACCGGATGGACTTCTGGCTGAGACAGCCCCCGCAGACTTTACCCCGGGGGTAAGTCTCCTTCTCGATGAGTGCCACCCGGTATCCGAATCCCGCGAGCAGGCAGGCGGCGGTGCTCCCGGCGGGCCCCCCACCGACAACGACGGCGTCATAAGCCGGTGAATCATCCGTGTTCATATCAGGATGATGATATGAATCCGGGATTTCCCTTATTCTTTTCCCCGGGCTGATCCGGTTCGACCGGATCGGTCCCGTGGGGGTGCTGCCATTCTATCGTCCAGCAATCTGTACCAGACGCTCATATCCTCAAGAGAGCCGCATATGTTGACGCAGCCGGGAACCGTCCCCGCGTGGGTGTAGCCTGCCCGGGCAAAGGTGATGTTTGCCGGGTATGAACGGGCCCGGACGATGGCGAATGCGGTCTTAATCCCGATTGAACGCATCTTCGTCTCCATCTGCTGCAGGAGACGGCCCGAAAATCCATGGCCCCGGTACTCCGGTAACGTCGCAAACCCGGTCATTTCCGCAAATTGCCCCTCCGGATCGGCGGCCGCAGAGGCGATCGCGGCGATCTTTTCGCCGTCGCGGATGCAGAAGAACCTGTGGTGCTTCTGCATCTCCCGCATGAGGTAGGCCGGGTCATGGACGGGGATCGGATAGGTCAGGAACACCTTCCGGTAGATAGCCGCGAGTGCCGGGGCGTCCGCCGGCGTGGCGGGGGTGCAGGTGAAGCCGGGGTCGAGTGCCGGGCTCGCGGCATTCTTCCGGCGCTTCTCCTCTGCAACCCCGAGGACGTCGTCGATCCCGTCCAACCAGTCGCTCTGGAGGGGGTCGCGGTAGGCTGCCATGTAGTAGCCGTCCTCCTCTCCCCGGTAGAGCCCGGGAATCCGCGCCCGTGGCAGGTAGCCGGACGATACGAAGTGGCCGCATGCCGCGGCGGGGACCCGTGCGAATAACCGCGAGTAGCCCCGGCCCCTTGCGAGCGCGAAGAGCCGGCCGGTGATCCCGGGAAGATCCACCAGCTCCAGGTGGAAGAGGTAGGCCCGGTCGTTGAACGGGCCGTGGTGGACCTGGCTCTCTCCGAGCATCGTGATGGTGTCGGCGTAGACACCCCGGTCTGGGCGAGATCCAGTCCGGCCCTGGCGTTGAAGAGGAACGTTCTTTGCCGGATGCCGCGTTGAGGCGGTCCCGGCGCCGGTGCGTGATCGATAGTTCTTCTGGTTGTTCTGATCTTGTAGTGAACCAAACATTGTTCTTGGGTGTAACTATAGTTTTCACAATATATAATGGGCTTCTCTATTTATCGTTGCGACTTGAACTATAGGTGCCTCCGTACACTTTCACCCCGCGCGCGGCATCGGTTCTTCTTCTCGGCGAGCCGATACCCTGGTTATGTCCGTTGCTGAGCAGAAACTCACCTACCTTACCGCCGCCGGCAGATTCGACCTCTGCTGCCCTGGAGAATGCATCCGGCCCCTCTCGGCTGCGCATTATGTCACCTACAACCGCCGGGCGGGCGGGTGCGGGCGGATGCTCAAGATGCTTCTCAACGGCACCTGCGCCTACGACTGCGGTTACTGCCCCGTCCGCCTCCAGCGGGAGCAGGTGAGTTTCTCCCCGGGAGAGTTCGCCGACACCTTCCTCCGCCTATGGCGAGACGGACTCGTCGAAGGGCTTTTTTTAAGCTCCGGCATCCCCCGGGACGTCGATCTCGTGATGCACGATCTCGTGGAGACGGGGGAGATCCTGCGGCGACGGGGCTACGACGGCTACCTCCATCTGAAGGTCCTCCCCGGGGCCACCCGGGCGGATATCCACGACGCCGCCCGGGTGGCGGACCGGATCAGCATCAACCTGGAGACGACATCCCCCGACCGCCTCGGGGGTATCGCCGGGGTGAAGGACTACCGTCAGGATATCCTGAAGCGACAGGCCTGGGTGGCGGAGGAGAAGCCCGGCCGTCACACGACCCAGCTCGTCATCGGGGCGGCGGACGAGACCGATGCGGAGGTCCTCGCCTGCCTCGCCGACCAGTACCGGCGGGTCCGGCCCTCCCGGGTCTATTTTTCAGCGTTCCGTGCCATGCAGGGGACTCCCCTGGCCTCGCACCCCGATACCCCGGCATGGCGGGCACGGCGGTGGTATCAGGCCGACTACCTTCTCCGCGACTACGGCGTTGCGGCCGACGATCTCCGGGTGGTCCTCGACGAAGACGGCCTCTTCCCGAACCGCGACCCGAAAGAGGTCCTTGCAGCCTCCCAGGGTCCGGTGAACGTCAACCTCGCCTCACGCCGGGCCCTCCTCCGGGTCCCCGGGATAGGGCCGAAGGGGGCCGACAGGATCCTCTCCTGCCGGAAGGAACGGCCGTTCTCCGGCCCGCCCGACCTTGTGCGTGCTGGTATTCGGGGGCATGCCGCCGGGCGCCACCTCACGTTCGGCGAGCGGGGCACGGTGCAGACACAGCTTCTTCTCTCGTCTGCGGATTCTCCCGGACGTGGTGAAGGTTACCGGACCTTCCCGAACTCCGTGCCCACATCGGCGGCGGATCGGTAGGTCCGGTCGCTGAACTGTTCGAGCGCCGCTATCACGCTCTCCGAGGCACCGTTCTTCCGGGCATGGGTGATCAGGTCCTGTCTGCCTACCGGGTAGTCTATACCCTTGAGGTAGACCTGCAGGTCGGCGGCCGAGAGGTGCGCGAGAGATGGAGCCCTTCTCGGGGCAACGGTGGGCTCTTCGCGGACCCCTCCGACGCCGGTCTCTGCGCGTGCCGGTTGCCCGCCGCGGACCTCGCTGCCGAACTCCGCACTCACGTCGGCGGCGGACCGGTAGGTCCGGTCGCTAAAACGCGTGAGCGTTGTGATCACGTGCTCCGGGGCGTTGTGCTCCCGCGCGTGGGCGATCAGGTCCTGTCTGCCTGCGGGGTAGTCCATGCCCTTGAGGTAAGTCTGCAGGCCGGCGGCCGAGAGATGTCCGGGGGACGGCCCACCGGCCCTAACAGGCCGTTCAGCTGCAGTTTCCTCTTCCTCGCCCCTCACGATGGATTCATACATCGGAGCGTGGGCCTCCGTCACCGGCCGCATCTCCTCCACGACTGCGGGCTTCTCCCGGATCTCCGTCCGTTCCGCCGTAACGGTTCCGCTCCCCGGAACCACCGTCGTCGGCCGCGTCACCTCGGTCCTCCCCTCCACCTCATCGGCTGTTATCGGCATCCCCTCGCGGCCGACCTTCTCCCGGACCTCTACCCGTTCCGTCGTGACGACCTCGCGGGGAGGGGGCTCCGTCCGGGTCACGGCCCGCGCTTCTTCCTGGCTTGGGGGGCCCATGGGCCGCCTCGACTCGATCAGGGCCCAGTTCGCTTCCTTCGGCCACTCGCTCTCCGAGAACCCGGGCTCGTTCTCAATCCTATGCTTGCTGATGTTCACCACGAAGACGTCGTCCCCCGGCCGGTAGACCATGGCCTCAATAGGGACCGCGAAGTGCTTCGCCCCGAGACCGAACATGCCCCCGGTTCTAAGCACCGCGTACGTCACTTTTCCTGTGGGGAGACCGACCCGCAGGCTCGAGATCTCCCCGAGGTCGTAGCCCTCCGGGTTCTTCACCCGCTTTCCCACAACATCCTCGGACGAGAAAAATTCCTGCCCTTCCGTCCTCCGTATCTGCTGCTCAAGAATCGTTTCCGCCATTGCAATCACCATCCTCCGGTATACCTCCGAAGGCGATCTTCACCTTCGCGCAGAGCGGGCGATGCGTGCTGCGACTATTTAAGTTCTACCCGGCCCCGGTACCGGGGCGTCTGCGGAGGGTTTTCCGCCGCAAAACGAGCCCCGGGAGGTGGGCGGTGCGGGTGTTCCCCGGCTGCCGCCCGGAATAAGGAGTTCCTTTCATTATTTGATATTGCCGAACTCCGTGCTTACATCGGTTGCGGACCGGTAGGTCCGATCGCTGAAGAGTTCGAGTGCCGTGATCACGTTCTCAGGGGCGTTATGCCCCCGCGCGTGGGCAATCAGGTCCTGTTTGCCTGCCGGGTAATCCATACCCTTGAGGTAGACCTGCAGGTCGGCAGCGGAGAGGCGTGCAACGGACGGCGCCGCTCTCCGGGTGACGGTGGACTCCCCGTGCATCTCTTCCGTGACGGTCTCCCCGCGTCGTGTCTCCATCCCCGTCGGCTGCTCCCCTCTGGTCTCTCTGCCGAACTCCACACTCACATCGGCAGCGGACCGGTAAGTCCGGTCGCTGAACTGCTCAAGTGTTGCGACGGCCTCCTCCGGAGCGTTATGCCCCCGCGCGTGGGCAATCAGGTCCTGTCTGCTCGCCGGGTAGTCCATGCCCTTGAGGTAAGACTGCAGGTCGGCGGCCGAGAGGCGTGCGAGAGATGGAGCCTTTCTCGGGGCAGCGGTGGGCTCTTTGGGGACCTCTCCGACGCCGGTCTCTGCGCGTGCCGGTTGCCCGCCGCGGACCTCGCTGCCGAACTCCGCACTCACGTCGGCGGCGGACCGGTAGGTCTGCTCGCTGTACTGCTCGAGTACCGTGATTGCGTCCTCCGGGGCATCACTCTTCCGGGCATGGGCGATCAGGTCCTGCTTGCTTGCCGGGTAGTCCACGCCCCTGAGGTAGGTCTGCAGGCTGGCGGCCGTGAGAGGCCCATGGAATGGGGCTGCCCTGGCCGGTTCCGTGCGGATCTCCTCGGAGGTGGTCTCCATCCCGACCGGCCGCCTGCCGCGAGTCTCGCTCCCGAACTCCACGCTCACGTCGGCGGCGGACTGATAGGTCCGCTCGCTGAACCCGTCAAGCGTCGTTGTCACGCTCTCCGGGGCGTTGTTCTTCCGCGCGTGGGCGATCAGGTCCTGTTTGTTCGCCGGGTAGTCCATGCCCTTGAGATAGACCTGCAGGTCGGCAGCGGAGAGGCGTGCAACGGACGGCGCCCTCCTCCGGGTCTCCGGCACCTCCTCGTGGACCTCTTCCACGACAGTCTCCGGGTGTCGGGTCTCCATCTCTGCCGGGCGCTCCCTCCGGACTTCCTCCACGACAGTCTCACCGGTCCGGGCGGGGAACGGGGTCGCCCTCTCCTCGGGGGTATGCGCCCTCTGCTCCCCACCCCAACCCTTTGCGACTGTCTGGACAGCCGGCTGCGGGATATCTCTCTCATCTCTCTGGAGCGTGGATTTCGCTGGTGTCGCTGCCGTTGCCCCTGTCGCCGCTGCTGCCGTGCCCGCCTCCCGGGCCGGCGGGACCTCCCGCTCCTCCTTTTGGAGCGTGGATCTTGCTGCTGCCGTTGCCACTGCTCCTGTCGCCGCCCCCATCGTGCCCGTCTCCCGCATCGGCGGGACCCCTCTCTCCGCAACCGGGGGCGAGGGCTCCATTGTCCCACGCACCGGGGGAGGCGTCCTGATCAGACTCCAGTCCCCCTCGTGAGGCATCCTGCCCCGGGAAAACCCGGGCTCACGGTCCAGTGTCCGCTTATCCGCATCCACGACTGCGACTCCCTCCGCCGGGCGGGTGCGAACCGCTTCCCAGGGGATGGCGAAGTGCTTCTCGCCAAACCCGAGAATCCCGCCGTGGGAGAGCACGGCGTACGCGATACAGCCTGTATCGCGGTCAATAGCGATATCGCTGATATCGCCAAGGTTCTCTCCTTCCGGGTTCCGTACTTTCACATCCCTGATGTCGCGTGCGCGCATCAGTTCTATCGTCTCTTCCGGTCTCGGCCGGGTCTCCAGCACCGACCCTGTCTGTTGTTCAGCCATCGTATTTCCCTCCAGTTCGTTTACCTGCGAAGGGTATCCCTTCAAGGCAGGGTGGGTAGAGGATCGAGGATACTTAAGGGTTTCCTGCTCGGGGAAACCGGACGAGATCCGGGATCGTGAAGGAATGGGGGGGGCTACCTGCCTGGAATTTGTCTCGCGGGGTTGAAGGCCGGAGCGGGAAGACCCCGGCCTTGAGGCCGGGGATGACACGGCACAACCCAGAAGGTTGTGCGTGTCAGGCAAATTTTCAATTTGCCGTGAAGCGGCGTCCGTTCGTCAATAGGATTATAGAAACCTATTTATTACTGTAAGTGTGATCCCCATTTGTATGCTTCGAGCCTACAAGTATCGGATGTATCCGACTCAACCGCAGATTCCGCTGCTCATGAGTCACATCCACGCTTGTCGGTTTGTGTACAACCATTCGTTAGAACAAAAGATCCGGGCATATGAGCAGAACGGAAAACGATTGTCGTGTTTCGATCTGAATAACCAGCTCCCTGCGCTGAAAGTGGAACACCCGTGGTTAGCCGACATCAACTCACAGTCGCTCCAGTATGCGAACCGGAACCTTGACAACGCCTTCACCCGGTTTTTCCGTGAGAAGAAGGGATTTCCGAAGTTCAGGTCGAAGAAGAATCCGGTACAGTCGTTTCAGGTACCGCAACATTACCGTGTCGAGTTCGAGTCTAACCGGGTCAAACTTCCCAAGATCGGTGACGTCAAAACGATCCTGCACCGAAAATTCACCGGGAAGGTGAAGTACGCGACGATTTAGGTGACGTCTACCGGGAAATGGTTCATCAGTATTCTCGTTGACGATGAACAACCCGATCCAAACCCGGTACCATTCACATCTGAGACGACGATCGGGATCGATGTTGGTCTGAAGGACTTCGCAACCTTCTCGACCGGTCGAGAAGGTTGCGAATCCCCGGTACTTGAAGAACTCGTTACAACGCCTGAACGTGTTACAGCGGCGTGTATCGCGAAAAGTGAAAGGATCGAAGAATCGACAGAAAGCAATTCAAAAATTAGCCCGATGTTATGAGACGGTTGCAAACCAGCGGAACGATCTCCTGCACAAACTTTCCTATCAAATTGTGAGCGAGAACCAAGCCATCGCAGTAGAATCGTTGAATGTCGCTGGTATGCAGAAAAACCACACATTAGCCCGGAGTATCAACGACGTATCGTGGAGTGCGTTCTTCACGATGCTAGAATACAAGTGTCGGAAGTATGGAAAGACACTCCTTACGATTGGAAGGTTCGATCCGTCATCGAAAATCTGTAGCTGCTGCGGGTACCGGAACCGCGATCTGAAACTCTCCGATCGCGAATGGATATGTTCCGATTGTGGTACCGTCCATGATCGAGATATCAACGCAGCGATCAATATCAAGAAGTTTGCTGTACAAGAGCAGAACCTTGTCGGCGTATTAACAGGTGCGAAACGCGCCGTCGAGCCTGTGGATTTGCCTCAATAGAGGAAGGATGAAGCAGGAAGCCTCGAACTTTAGGGCGGGGTAGTTCACGCCCCGGTTCGTGGATACCGGAGGAGGAGTTCGGTCGCCGCCCTGATATCCTGCCCCTGCTTCTTCGCCTCGGTGAGGTAAGCATCGTAGACCTCGTCGGTTACCAGCCGTACCTGCGGGCGGAACATATCAGCATGCATCATCAGGTCAAAAGACCGGGCTTCGCTCTCGGTGAGACCGAGCGCCCGGTACTCCCCGGTGTGCGGCATAAATGCCGGGTTTTTGTCTCGGGGCGTCCTGACCGCGAGGTCGGCGAGGGGCGTCCCGGGAATGGGCTCGGCGCTGCTCACGAAGACGTCGTCGAGAGAGAGCGCGGCAATGAGGTCCTTTGTTGCCTCGTAGTCCCGTTTCGTCTCCCCCGGGTAGCCGACGATGAAACTTCCCGCAACCCGGAGGTTGTGCTCCCGGCATCGCTCCACCGCTTCCTCGACCTGCCGGACGGCCACACCCTTGCCCATCAGCCGGAGCACCCGGTCGCTCCCCGACTCGATCCCGAAGAAGACCCACCCGATGGTATACTGCCGGATAGCGTCCAGGACCTCATCGGTGATACAGTCCACGCGGATGTCCGGAGAGGAGACGTTGTGCGGCCCCATCACCTCGGCCATCCCGCGGAGGAGGTTGATGAAGGCTTCCGGGTTCATCTCGCCGTCGCGAGAGCCGTAGAGCGACCCGGTCCCCCCGGAAACCGAGAGCCGCGTGGCCCCGGATGCTTTAAACACCTTCACCTCATCGATGATGCTCGCGAGGTTCCGGCTCCTGACTTTCCTCCCGAAGAACCGGGGCACCTGGCAGAACGTGCATCCCCCGATGCACCCCCGGTGGGTCTCGATATAGGCACTCGCGCCCCGGATGCTCTGGCTCCCGATATCGTCCGGGATCAGCGGGAGCGGCCGGTCGATCGGTGCCGGCGGGGCGGGGGGCGTCACGACCACCCGTTCGTTATCACGGTAGGCAATCCCGGGAAGGGTAGCCGAGACCCCTTCCTCGACGAGGCGGACCACCGTTTCCTCGCCCTCGCCGACGACCACCGCATCGGGAGCGAGTTCCCCGAGCACCATCTCCGGCGCTGCTGAGACCGGCCCCCCGATGTAGACCGTCCCGCCCTGCTTGCGATGGGTCCGGATAAGGCCCCTGATCGCAGGATCGAGGAGGTGCTGGGTGGAAAAGAGGCTCGCGAGCAGGAGCGAGCCGGCCGGGGCCCCGCCCGTCCGCGTGAGGGTCACCCGGTGGCCTGCGTCGCGGAGGACGCCGCCGATCAGCATGGCGCCGTAGGTGTAGATGCCGGGAGAGAGGATCGTGATATCCATGATACAGTATCGGCACAACAGTATACAAATGGTGGGGCCCCGCCGGTCCCCGGTCAGAGCGGCACCTGTTGCCTGAACCGCCGGGCCTCGGCGACGGTATGGGCGTCCCGGTCCGATGCGGCGATCAGCCGGGCCTGAAGCCGCATGATATCGGCGATCATGGGTTGCGGGTGCTGCTCCAGCGTCTCCGTCACCACGGCACGGGCCTCCCTGAGTCTACCCGCCCTGCGGAGCAGGTCCGCGAGGAGCGCTTCGTCCGCTCCCGCCTGGGAGGCCAGGCGTTCGCCCTGATCCCACGCCCGCCGCAGGAGATCGGCAGCGCGTTTCCGGCAGATCCGGGCGGGTACATCCTCCCCCTCGTCGTCGCAGATCCAGGCGGCGTGGAGGGATGCCCACGCCGCCCGGGCCGGGGCACCGAGGTCTTCCTGGATGATCGACCAGCAGAGGAAGGTGTTTGCAATCTTCGGGAACTTCGGGGAGTCGAGTTGCCAGCGGTAGCGCGGGAGTTTCACCACGTCTGCCGCTCTCTTCGGGGCCTGGCCCGGGTCGGGGGCGCAGTAGCCGCAGGAAGGACACCGTTTCACCCATGCGTAGATGGTGGACCGCAGGGGTTCGGCGGGGCGAGTGTCGAGGTCCCGTGACCCGACGCTGCCGGAGGCCTCGGGGATGGTGAACCGGCAGGATTCGCCGCAGACTGCGCAGGCCGTATTGAGGTAGCGAGGGTGGATCATCGATGGGCTGACTTGCATAACCCGGAATATATAATTTTGCATCACTGGAAGACGGGCGGAGGATGAGAGTGCGGGACCCCTCTCTGCCGACCGGCCCGGGACAGTGTATCGGGGTATCCGGTTCCGAAGGCTTCGAGACCGGGATGGACCGCCGGCGACGCAACCCGGCCTCGTCCTTCACCGGGTTCCCGGGGCGGCTTCTCCGACCCGCCGGGCGTAGGCCGTTGCGGCCCACCCGAGGAGCGCCGTCGCGCCCGCGACCAGCGCAAGGACCAGCCAGTGAACCGGGCTCGCGGTATCCACCGCGAGCCGGACGATGAGGTTGAAGGGGTTGTAGGGGACAGCCAGGACGAAGAGGAAGACCACGACGAGAGCCGTCGAGAAGATGAACTGGGCGCTGGTCCGCTCCCGGTAGTGGAGGCCGACGAGAGCCCCGACCAGGATGAGGAAGAGCCCACCCGCCGAGACATGGAGGAGGATCGGGGCGGCGTTGTTGACCGCGATGCCGTTTGCCCGAAGAAGGAGGAGCCACGCCCCGGCCTGGACCGGGACCAGGATTGCGCAGGCGGCGACCTTCCCCCAGACCATCTCCCTGAACGTGACCGGTGTCGACATGAGCGTCTCAAGGGTCTGCCGCTGGTACTCCTCGGTGATGAGATCGATGATCAGGGCTGCCGAGACGACTGCCGGAAGGAGGACGAGCAGCGGGATGAGGAGGCCGTAGACGAACTCAAAGAAGTTCTCGCCGCCCCCTGATTCGGGGAAATTCAGGCCGATGGGGAAGGAGGTCCTCCGGTCGGCCCGGACCTCCCGGAGTTCCTCCTCGTAGCCCTGGAGGACCTCTTTGAGCTTGACATTGATGACGCTCGACTGCAGGTCGTTCTGGATGAGGTAGAGCGTGAGCATAACCGGTTCTTCCGCGTCCGGCGGCGTATCCGGGACGTAGACCACCGCTGCAACTCTCCGATCGCGGAGTGCTCGAAGTGCCGCGTCAAGGTCCGTCCGGTGGAGGACGAGGTCCGGGCGTTTTTCAAACTCGTCGATGAGGGCTGATTCCGCTCCCGCGTACCCGACACCGTAGTTAACCGTCGAGTAGCCCTCGATTGCCTCCGGGTCGTACATGGTGGTGAGCCCCACCATCAGGAACGAGGAGAACATGGCGATGAAGACCTGCAGAAGGATGGCGAAGACGATCGTCTTCTCCGACGACAGCCCGAAGAACTCTTTCTTTGCGATAAGGCCGATATGGCGGGCGTTCAGAGGAGCACCCCCGTGAGGAAGTAGAGATTATAGAGGCAGTGTACCACGCTTGCCACGAGAAGCCCGGGCACGTAGGCCCGCCGCCCCCCGATCATGAGGAAGGTGCCGGTGATCAGCACTCCCGCAATGTGGAGGAGGAGCGGCATCCAGAGCACCTGGAGCGATGCGAAGAGGATACTACCGAAGATCGACTCCGTGATCTGGGCGAGCGTGGCAAAGAGGAGGAGTTTTTCCCCCGCGAGGAACCCGAAACCGATGGCTATCGCACCGAAACAAAGGTTTTTTACTGTGAGGAATCCCGGGCGCTCCCGTGCTGCCGCGTAGAGCCCGGCTGATTTGGCAACCTCCTCGATGAACGCCGCAGAAACGGTCAGGAGGACGAGAGAGAGCGGCATCGGGAAGTTGAAGAAGAGGACGAGCGTCATCATCTGGGCCATGAAGACGAACGGTATCGTGAATGCGGCAATGAGGAAGAGCGAGAGGTGCGGGTGGTCGCGGCTGATCCCGCCCGAGACGAAGTCTGCGAGCCTTGATGCGAGGGGTTTCTCCGAGAAGAGACGCTCCTCCCGGAAGTTGACCGTCCCGACGTAGAAGAGAACGGCGCTTGTAGCGAAGAAGAGCGCGGTCGAGTAGACGTACTCCATGGCGGTGAACCCCTCACCCTGGATCTCGAGGACGACCAGGGTGAGGGGGGAGATGATGCTGATGACATGGGTGTTCGCAAAGACCGTCGGGAAGAAGAGGTACGACGTGGCGAGGGTCGAGAAGAAGATCGAGACGAACGAGAGTTCTTTGAAACTCCGGGCGGCCATCCCGATGATGAGGGCGTTTGCGAGGAAGAAGATGACGACCGGGATGAGCGGGAGAAGGATCGTCACCGGCACCCCGATGAAGAGGGTGATGGCAGCCGAGACGAAGATCATGATTCCGAAGTAGGGGAGCGCCTTCCCGATGACGATCGCCGACGGCCGGACGGGGGTGGAGAGGAGAGGTTCCCCGGTCCGTCCCACCCGCTCGTTCATCACGCTCATCATGAAGAACTGGGAGGTGAAGTAGAGAGGGAAGATGAAGACGAAGACCAGAACGAGCGCGTCGAAGGGAAGCGGGGGCGAGAGTTCCGATGGTGTCTGAAGCTGTGCCCCCTGCCCGTTCTCCGAGAAGATGCCGGTGTAGCGGGCGAGGGGGTGATCGCTCCCCACCTCCGCGAGTTGCTCCCGGAGGTCGTCCTCGGAGACCGGGACGGCCGATGGCGGAAGGGTCACCACCTCGACCGGGCCGGAAGGGGCGGGAGCGACCGGGGTGGTTGCCGGGGCGCCGACCTGCTGCCCGCTCTGGGTCGCCAGGAAGTCGATCTCGCTTTTGACGTACTTCAGATCGATCCAGAGCGGGTAGGCGGCGAAGAGGTCGGGCTCCCCGGCGGCCACGCGGGCGACGTAGGACTTGTAGTCACGCTCGAGCGTTCTGGCCGCCGCCCGCCCTTTCTCCGTGTCGGCGACGTATACCACTCGATTCAGGATGAGGACGTCGTACGCGAACCGGTTCTCACGGAGGGCCGGGCCGTCGGCGAGGCCGATGGTGAAGCGGCTATCGGTGGCGACGACCCGGGCGACGTCGGGGTCATCGATGCCGATGCGGTAGATGCCGTCCTGCATGTGGACGCCGCTCTGGGCGGCAAACACGGTCACCAGCACCAGGAGGACAAGCAACCCCGCCGCGAGCGGCAGGACGTTTCGTCCCATCGTGGTCATCGACCGGTTCAACTCCCACGTGGCGATCGTCCGGATGGAGGAAACGAGACTCATGGTAATCCCAGAAGGCGTCGGAGAACTCTACCTCTGTGCAGCAACCTATTAGTAGTCATCGGAGCCATAGGGAGATCCGATGATTGCCGCCCGCTCTCTTGTCAAACACTACGGCGACTTCCCGGCCCTCGACGGCGTCTCCTTCGATCTCGACGATGCACGGATACTCGGGGTGATCGGGCATAACGGGGCCGGCAAGACTACACTCTTAAAGATTATGGCCGGCCTCATCGCCCCGACGGCAGGCAGCCTCGAGATCGGCGGGGTGGATGTCGTGAGAAGGCCGCTCGACCTGAAGCAGAACCTGGGCTACCTCCCCGAGGAATCGCGGCTCTACGAGACGATGACGACGGATGCCTACCTGGCGTTCTTCGGCGAGATCTACGGCCTCCCGAAGGCGGCCATTCGGGCGCGGCGCGACGACCTCCTCGCTTCGCTTGCACTTGAGCCCGACGGGAAGAAGATCGGGGAGCTTTCGAAGGGGATGAAGCGGAAGGTTGCCATCGCGAGGTCACTGATGCACGACCCGGGACTGCTCATCTACGACGAGCCCACCTCCGGTCTCGACCCCATGACCTCGCGTTCGGTGATCGAGTACGTCAAAGGCCTCCGGGAAGATGGTAAAACGGTGATCTTCTCGGCCCACAACCTCTTCCAGGTGGAGGAAGTCTGCGACCTCGTGCTGATCCTGCGGCGGGGGAAGGTGGTGGCCGGGGGGACCATCTCCGAACTCAGGGAGACCTTCGGTTCGATCACCTACCAGGTCTTCTTTCGGATACCCGGCCCTGCGTCTGCCTTCGCCACGTCGGTCGAGTTCTCCGCCCACGACGGCCGGTACCTTGCCGAGGCACGCTCCATCGAGGAGTTGAACCGGACGACCGCGGCGCTCGCGGCCGACGGCGCGACGATCGACCGGATCGAATCGCACTACCCGACGCTTGAGGAGATGCTCCTGATCATCGGGCGGTGACGCGGTGCATCGAGCCACTTCGCGAACTTCCGCGTGAGCCTGTGGTAAAGACAGGTGACGGGCCGCACGCGAAGGACGCGAAGGGGGTGTGAAATTTCGCATGAATACTCCGTAAATTTGAAAACTGGGCCCCATTTGCGCTTCTAAACGTGACGTTCCGGTGTCTATCACCTTGGGGGGGGCAGGTCCCCCCCTGTCTCCGCCCTCCGTGGCGATGCCCACCACGGCCCACTACACGAGGACAAGCCCGGAGATAAAAGAGCAATAGTCCAGCAGGTTCGGCCCTGTCGTCATTACACGGGGTTTTCCAGCGTTTCACCGGTAGCCGGATATACCCCGGTATAGATCTCGAATCTTCCCGCACCCGGCTGCACAAACGTCCGGCGTGACCACCGGATCGGCGGCTGTTCCCCGTCCTTCGCCAACCCTGGCCTGGTGAACGGCTCTCCGGCACTCAGGGGATCCATGCCAAAGAATTCATGAACCCGCCGGCCGGTCGGGTCATGCCCGGTCAACGCCCTGCACCGTCTGTTGCACCACACGATCCGACCGTCGTCATCCGCAACCACGACCTGGGCATCGATCGCGTCGGGGGCGGCAGCGTTGAATATCCACCCCCGTTTCAGCAGCTCCTCGGTGTGGCACAGCGCCGTGATGTCGTAGACGAACCCGATCGCACCGGCGATCTTCCCTTTACTAGCGTAGACCGGAAAGGCTTTCTCCCTGATCACCCGCGAGTACCCGTTTGGCAGGGAGGCGGTTTTCTCGGCGATGAGACAATTTCCTTCCTCCCGTATGCAGCAGGCATACCCCCCCACCGGCAAGTCACCGGAACCGATCGCCTGGTCGACGAGCATAGGCACCCGCCCACGGTAGAACGGCACCGAGTACTCGTAGTTCCCCTTTCCAAGCATATCAGCCGCGCTGATGCCGGTCATCGTCTCTATGGCCCGGTTCCAGGCCATGACCCTCCCGTCGCGATCGATAGCAAACGCTGCTTCCGGGAGATTCCGTATGGTCTCTTCAAGCAGGGAGCTGGCCGATCTAACCAGAGTTCCGGCTTTTTCATACCCATCTGTATCCTGAACCCTGACCATGTACCCCAGGGGGCGGGTGTTTTTGGGGTCGCACAACGGGGAGATGTTCGTTTCTATCGGCGTGGCACCGGGATTTCCCTCACCGTGGGCAACGGAACACGAAAGTCTGACCTGACGACCCTGCTGCAGCATGCCGATCTCTTCACGGGTGAGGCTGGGATACTGGAATAACCTGGCCCCTGAAGTCGTGAGAGGGACGGAGAGTTCCCGGAAGGCTTTATTGGCGTGGATCAGGGACCCCTCGTGGTCATAGAGCGCTAATCCGACTGGAGATTCGTCAAAAGCCATACCGAACAGGTCTTCGCTCCGCCACCGGATCTTATCTCCTGCTCCGGAGATGAGCCGGAAGACTGCACAACAATACTCTCTCCCGTCCAACTTGAGGTATTTTGCAGTTATCTCAGCCGGGAGGAGCGTTCCATCGAGCCTCCGCAACATCGATCCGGTATAGTAGCAGCCCTCCCGCCGGAGTGTCGCCCATATCTGCTCAAGCGACTCGCGGTCGCACCGGATATCGATCTCCTGGAGATACAGCAATCGCAGGTCGTCCCTGGTATACCCGAGATCCCCGCACAGTGCCTGGTTTGTATGGAGAATGCGGCCGGAGGGATCGAACCAGCAGATGCCGTCCGTAGCCATCTCTACGGCATACCTGGCAAACCACGACGCGCTCTCGACCTTATCGGGGTGTGCAGTATCCTCGTAATACCAGAATTCCCTCTCCCGGGGCGGAGCCCGTCTCCCGGTTTCCTCTCCATATTGCAGGGCTCCGCCCCGGGCCGCCGGGTATTCGTTTACGTCATGACCCACCAGTTGATACTCCAGGAGCGTTCCGGATGAACCGTAGAGCGCCCGCAACGTCCAGGACTGCCACAGGATACCTCCATTCCGGGCGCTGATGCGGCACCTGATCGTCGTTGCCGGGTGCTCGACAGTGAGAGAGCGGAGTTGCCGGTTCCACTGCTCTCTCTCGTCCGCGGTGACCGGTGGCTGGAACCGCCGCCCCACAAGATCTTCTTTCGCCTGACCCGCCATCCTGCAGTAGCCGGGGTTTGCCCGCCTGACATACCCCTCAGGAGAAAGCCTGACGATGTATTCGCTCTGGTCCTCGAAGAGCGCCTGGTAGCGCAGGATGCCAAGTTCATCCCCGTTGCCACCCTGATCGCTCTCCGTGACGTCTTTCAGGACCAGGGAGACCGCAGGGCGTCCGGACTCAAGCACCGTAGGTATGAACGAGACGGAAAACGCTCTCTCCCCCTTGTGCTTGCCGGTCTGGCATCGCACCGTCTGTTCCTCGCCTCGCAATGCAGAACGCAACCGCGTCTCGAGATCGCTGATCCCGCGCAGGCCGGGGAGGAGATCGTCGATACGGCGTCCTGTGCCGCGTTCTCCGGCAGGCATGCCCAGGCTGGCCGGCATCGATGCGGACACTTCGATTACATCGAGAAGGTGATCGAGAATAATGTAATGGCGGCAGAATCTGCGTACGGCTGAAACCGGGATCCGATCTGCTGTGAAGTACATCTTTGCCGTACCTACCTGCCGCATGCCGACCGAACCCTGGCTCTGCATGATCTCCAGGTACTTCACGAGGGTGTTGCGGTTTATCCTGGATAGAGACGATATTGATGTGATGCTCAATCCTTCGGGGTGCAACCTGAGGAGTTCCCGTATCTTCTCCGTAACTTCCACCAAATCCATATCCATAATCGTACCGGCACCCGGTTTCAATGCAACATACTGCAGGTCCAGATAAATACTTCCTATATTGCATGGCGTCTTTGCATGGCAAATCGGAGATTTGAAACCATCTTCAGGAGATTACCAGATTACGAAGGCTTGCAGACAGCTTCCTTCCCGGATCCGAAGATGCGGCACGACGGCGACACGCATGGTGGGGGAGGAGGAGCCGTTCGTTTGCCCGGTCCGGAAAGAAGGATGTGAAGCAAATTGTGCCAGGAACCCTCTCCACTAGAAGAGAAGATGACATGGTATCGGGCAATACTGTATGCTCTGCCTGATGCGGTACTGCTGGTCGAGGACGGCAGATGCATCGATGGGAATACCGCCGCAGGCAGGCTCTTCGGCCTTGCCGGGCGGGAGGAGGTCATTGGACGGGATATCTCCTGGTTCTCGCCCCCACGGCAGCCGGATGGGAGGGCATCCGGAGAGGCGATCCATGCCTGTATCCTGGATGCGATACGCGGCAGACCCGGGAGGTTTGCATGGCAGTGCCGGCGGGCGGACGGCACGACCTTCGATGCTGAGATCGCCCTCGCGGCCGCCCGTATCGACGATGCCGTTGTTATCCTGGCCTCGATCCGGGATTCCAGCAGAGAAAACCTTCTGCTTGCCGGGGCGCGGGCCGCAGAATGGAGGGCGGAGATGGTGATCCAGGGGAACCCCATGCCCCTCGTCATCTGGGATCTGGCTATGACCCTCCGGGCGGTAAACAAGGCGTTCCTGCAGATGACAGGGTATGAGAGAAAAACCCTTGAATCGATGAGTGTCCATGACTTTGAATCTCTCGATCGGACCGCCCGGAAGATCGCGGACGCGACTCTGGAGGGGCAGACGGTACTTGAGGAGGTCACGCTCGACCTTCCTGCAGGAACCCGCACCCTGATCCGGTACAGCACTCCTCTTGTGGACGGAGACGGGAACGTCATAGAGATACTGACCGTCTACCGGGACATCACCCCGTAGGGGCAGGGCGTCAGGGGGTTCTGAGGGACACTGTGATAAATCCGGGAATGCGGGGAGGACCGTTGATCCCGGCGCAGGTATTGCTCCCACCGCCTGCCTCTCCTGTATCGGCGCCGGCTGTTCTACCACTTGTGATGCCCCCGCGCATCGAGGTCAGCAACACATCAGAGTAGCTCAAGGGCCGTGTTCGTAGAGATCCTCTCCTTCTTCAGGACTTCCTTGGCCCGTCTCTGTTCCGTGATGTCCCGGATCGACTCGATGGCACCGGCAACCTCCTCCCTGCCGTCGTAGAGCGGGGCGGCCCTCACCCACCATGTCCGTCGCGAATCACCGCTGTGGGGATCCCGGTTGGATCCTCCATCGCCAGGTTCCAGGTGGTGACGACTCCCTTCCGGTCGATTGCAAACATGGCATCGGGCAGATGCCTGGCGATGCCGGCCAGCCGGTCACAGGACTCCTGGAGTGCTCCTTCCGCCAGAACGCGGCTGGTGATATCGTGTACCTGGATGAGGTAGCCGTCCGGGGATCCACTGTCGGGTGACCTGAGCAGGCTGATGACGCCCCCGATGTGGATGGACCCGGCCCGGGCCGTTGGGAGGAGATCCCGGCTGCGGATCTGGTCGAAGTCGATGCGGCACTCAAGCGGGGTCGCCGCATCTCCGGGTAATTGCACCTCGCAGTTCCCGAGCGCCCTGCAGGCCTGCAAGAGGTTGATCCCCCGTACATCGTCGAGACGGGCGATCCCGAAGAGTTCGAGGCAGGTCCGGTTGACGTGGAGCAGCACCCCCCGGGGATCGCAGACCGCGATCCCGGTGGGGGAATCCTCAAATATCCTCCTGAACCGTTCCGCATGACAGAAAACCGGGTTTCAAGGGGCGCAAGCAAGCCCCCGGCTTGAGCCATGGGGAGAATTGCACCCTTTGGTCCGTTCACGAATCTCCCCGCACGGCATATCGTATAGACTGATGAGGCCCAACTCCTCTATTGGTTCAAGCAATGAGACACGTCACCCGTTACCGTGCATACCCCCTCTCACACCGTTGAACAGCGGTTGTGCACCGGGTTTGCGAGATGCACCTTTGTACGGAACCACTGTCTCGACAACAACGCCTTTCGGGACTCTCTTTTACCGGAACTCAAGAAACAGCACCCGGAACTGAAAGAGGCGCAGAGTCATGTTCTGCAGAAAGTGATCCACCGGATCGTCTCCAGCCTCCGAGCCCTGAGAGCGATGAAAGCGAAGGGGAGAAAGGTCGGCAAGCTCCGGAAGAAGTGGGTTCACTCGATGGAATTTGATTCGACCGGGTTCAAGCTCACGGGCAACCGCCTCCGGTTGAGCAAGATCGGGGAGCTGCCGATCGAGCTCAGCCGCCCGGTACCCGGGCGGATCAAACAGATCGTGATCAAGCACACGCCTGCTCACAAATGGTTTGTGGCGATCATCTCCGAGACTCCGGACACGCCCGAGCCGACGACCGGTACCCGGGCGGTCGGGATCGATCTGAACCTGGAGAACTCCTCCACCGACACTGATGGAGTGGTCTTCGAGCACCCGCACAACGTCAGGAAGTCGGCGAAGCGGCTCCGCAGGGCTCAGCGAAAGTTGTCCCGGGCAGTGAAGGGCAGCAGGAACCGCCGCAAGCAGCGGGTCACGGTTGCCCGGATCCACGAGCGGATCGAGAACCGGAGGGACGACTTCCTGCACACGTGGAGCCGATACTATGTGGATCGATATCATCTTATCGCGCTGGAACACCTAAACATCAGGCCGATGGTCGAATCGCTGGACGCGAAACTCCGTGGCAGATCTAAATCTATTCTCGATGCCGCGATGGGCCGGAGGGCCGGAGCGGGAGAAGCCGGAGGCTTCGAATCGCGTGGTACAAGGCAAGAGAGTTCATACGCTACAAAGCTGCGAATGCTGGTAAGTATGTCCACATTATTGATCCGGCCTACACGACCCAGGACTGTTTCCTCTGCGGGCACCGCGAAAAGAAGGATCTCGCGCAGCGAACCCATTCCTGCCCGGTCTGCGGGTATACCGTTCCGCGAGATCTGAACGCCGCGCAGAATATTCTGAAACGAGCATCTGTAGGGTGGGGCACACCCGAATCTACGTTTGTGGAGATCAGAACCGCTACACCGCCAAGCCCGGCGGTGCAAGTTCCGGTCAACGAAGCAAGAATCTCCCGGCTAAAGCCCGGGGAGAGTGTCAATCCGCAACGTCTCCTCCGCCCGTTTCGATGCCGTGATGTCGCGGGCGACGCCCATCACGTAGCGGCACGTCCCGTCGTCCGCGCGGACCGGGATGAGCCGCGTATCGTACCAGACCTCACCATCCGGCAACGGCAGCCGACTTACGTTGTTTTTGATCGTGCCGGTAGCCGCCACCGACGCGACGTTCCGGCGGTAGTCTGCACCCTGGCCGCCCGGGAAGAGATCGGGGAGACTCTTCCCGAGGATATCTTCCCCGGGGCGGTGCAGCATCCGCGCCCCGGACGAGTTGACGTAGAGCAGGCGCCCATCCGGGTCGAGCAGGAAAACGACGTCCGGCAGCGACTCGGTCAATATCCGGTACCGCTTTTCGCTCTCCGTCCGTGCCGCCTCGACCTCTCGTTGCCCGGTAATATCGCAGAAGATGACGATTACCTGGAACGGATTCTCTTCGCCGGGTCGGAACCGGGGAACGGCAAGGAGATCAAGCCATCGGTACCCGCCTTCCCGGGGGTTGAAGAAGCCGAGGGTCTTTCTCTTTGGCATACCGGCCGCCAGAGTCGCCACGTGCGGGAGCATGTCCCCCGGGTACCCGGAGTTGTCTTCATCGATAAACCGCCACCGGAGTTCACTGCAGGTTTTGCCCCGCATATCCGAGAGCGGATACCCGAGTACGCGTTCGGCGGCGGGATTGGCATCGATGATCCTGCCGTCATCCCCCAGGTAGATGGCGCCTTCGGCCAGTGCCTCAAAGAGGTTCCGGTACCGCGATTCGGCCTCTTTTGCCGCCGTCCCCGCCCTCTTTCTTCCCGTAACGTCCCGAAATTGTAGTATGAGCCCGGAAGGCGTGCCGTTCTCCCCGGAGAATACCGGCGATGCCGCACCCTCAAGGCAGATCGTCTCCGCGTCGTCCGTTGCACTGGAAGTCCGGTTCTGGCGCTCGTTTCGGGGGTAGGGGATGGTAAACCTGAGCGGCTCTCCGCCCTGTAGGGTGCGCGGCATATCAGGGGGAATGTGCGGGTCTGCAAAGATGTTCCACCCTTCAATCTCTTTCCGGTCCGGGGCGCCTAAAATCGCGAGAAACGCACGGTTGACGCGAACCACGACACCGTCCATGCCGCAGAACGCCATCCCGGCGGGCGACTCCTCGAAGATCGCCCTGAACCGCTCCTCGCTCTCCCTGAGTGCGGCCACCCGGCCGTTTGCCTGCTGCTCAAGGGCCTGCTGTTGCCGACGCAAGGATTCCTCGAGCACCTTGAATTCGTGGATATCAGAGCAGATGTACTGGTACTCGAGGATCTCGCCTTCAGGGCCGCAGAGGGTCCTTCCCCTCCACCGGTACCAGCGAACGTCTTCATCCGGCATAACCATCCTGCAGTCGATCGTCGCTGCCGGGTTCTTCGGCGTGAGGCCCCGGACAAACTTCTGCCACGCCGCCCTCTCCTCCCCGACAAGCGACGGGCGGAATTGCCTCCCGACGAGGTCGTCTCCGCTCTTCCCCGCCACCCGAGAGTAGATCTCGTCGGCCCACCTGGTGCGCCCGTCCGGCGAGACGCGGACGATTCCTTCGGCCCGGTCTTCCCGGAGCGCCCCCTGCCGCAACGCCTCAAGCAGGCGCTCTTCTCTGGGATCGCCATCCTCTGGGACCTTCTCCAGGACGAGCGAGATCGCGGGCCTGCCGGTCTCAAGCACGGTGGGTATCAGGGAGATCCGGTAGGAGGCGGCACCCCTGCGAGAGCCGGGGCGCCACCGGAAGGTCCCCTCTTCTCCCCAGAGAGCCCTCCTGAGCAGGGAGGCAACATCATCTGAAGACGTGCCGGAAAACAGAACCGAAACCGGGCGGGAGGTGAGAGCCTCAGGCGTCGTCCTGAGGATGCTCGCGAGCGTATCGGATACCTCCAGGACCTCCAGGTTGTGGTCGACGACGATGAGGTTCGGGGAGCAGAATCGGCGGACGGCCGCGACCGGCAGGCGCCGGGTCGGGCAGTAGACCTTTGCCGCGCCGACCAGCCGCATATCGACCGATCCCTGCCGTTGCAGTATCGCGAGGTATTTCGAGACCGAGTTCCGGTTCATCGGGAAGAGAGTTGCGATATCGCTTATACTCAGCCCGCCCGGGTGCTCCTGTAAAATCCCGAGTATCTCTGCAAGATTCTTCTCTGTCTGTCTATCGACCATGGAGGACGACCGTGATGTAAGGTCATGCCGGAAATGGTATATATAATTTACGGAAATGCATGGCAAACATGCATGGCATAAGAGTTATTTTAAGTGGTAAAATGAGGATAGCCTTACATTAGCGACGAAAATTGGGAGATCTGATCCGCTGTGTGGAGAGGGCTGGCACGATAGCCGACACCTGGACCGGTGGTCGGGCTCGCTCTGCCCCTCGCCCGGCCCGGCGGAGTCTGCAGAGAATATGTGAAGTCGTACAGGAGGCAAACCATGATATCAAGTGAACAAGGATCAGACAACTTCATCTCAACCGCGGCAGAAGAGAGCCGGCGGCAGGCGGAGACCATCCTGCAGGAGAACCCGATGCCTATCATCATCTGGGACCGGAACCTGCACGTGAAGACAGTGAACAAGGCGTTCCTGCAGATGACCGGCTACGACCGAAAGAAGGCCGAGTCCATGACGATCAAGGACTTCAGCTATATCGGCAACCAGTCCGGCCAGGAAGTGGCGGAGGCTTTCAGGACAAAGCAGACAACATCCGGCGAGATAACGGTTGCGCTCCCGACCGGCGCCTTCTCATTCGTCCGCTACAACGTCCCGCTCCCCGACGGGACGGGCAACATCGATAGCGTGATGACTGTCTACAAGGACATCACCGACCAGAAGCAGCAGATAGAGCGGATGGAGGTGCTTCAGCAGCAGGCCGATGTGATCGTCCAGGAAAACCCGATGCCCATCCTCCTCTGGGACGCCGACCTGACCATCAAGGTCGTCAACAAGGCGTTTAAAAAGGTGAGTGGTTTTTCCGAGGAGCGGTCCGCGCACCTCTCCGTGCGGGACTTCAAGTACATCAGCCAGTCGGGGCAGGGTGCCGCTGATACACTGAAGAGCGGGAAGCCGAGCAAAGGCGAGGTCACCGTCGAGTTCCCTGCAGGCGTCTGCATCCTCGATCGCTACAACATCCCGCTCTTTGACAAGCAGGGTGACATCACGAGCGTGCTCACGGTCTACAACGATATCACGGAAGGGCGGACGCTTGAGCAGAAGCTTCAGAAGAGCATCGGAGAGTTAGGGGAGGGCCTCGCCGCGATTGCCAGCGGCGACCTGACCTGGGTGGTGCCTACCTACCCTGGCGACCCGCTGGGAAAACTTAAGAAGGACGTAAACGGAGCGCTTAGCGGTCAGAAGGAATTATTCCTGCAGATCCTCGAACAGGCCGATGCCCTCGAGCACATTGTCGGCGATGCCGGGAAGGGTGCCGACGAGATCGCCCAGGCATCGCAGCAGGTGGCAAACACCGCCCAGAAGACGTCCGACGGCGCAAAAGAGCAGATCCGGCAGCTTGATCGGGTGACGAAAGAGATCGGGGACCTCTCCGCGGCCGTGGAAGAGATTGCAAGCACCGCCCAGGAGGTCCGTGACCTCTCCACGAATGTGGCAAAGGCCGGGGAAGCGGCCGTCGGGCTCGGGAACGAGGCTGGCGCAAAGATGCAGGCGGTGCAGCGGATCTCCGAGCAGGCCGTCGGGGAGATCACAAACCTGAACGAGAAGATGCAGGATATCGGTCATATCGTGAAACTGATCACCGATATAGCGAACCAGACGAACCTCCTCGCGCTCAACGCCGCGATCGAGGCCGCCCGGGCCGGGGAGCACGGTCGCGGGTTTGCGGTCGTCGCCGGCGAGGTCCGGAACCTTGCCGGGGAGTCGAAGAGCGCGACCCGGCAGATCGAGGAGGTCATCGGCGGGGTAACCGCAAGCAGCGGGAAGACCGCCGAGGCGATGCGGGGAGCGCACACCGAGATCCTCAGCGGGATCGAGAGCGTGAACAAGACCATCGCGGCCCTCAATAAGATGGTCGCCGACGTCAACGCCTCCGTCGGCGGCATCGCCGACATATCCCGGGCGACCGAGAACCAGGCCGATGCAGCAAACGCGGTCACAACGAGCATCGAGGAGGTCTTCTCCCTGATCCAGGAGACCGAGAAAGGCACGGAGAACCTCGCCGCGCTCGCTGAAGAGTCGTCTGCCTCGACCGAAGAGGTCGCCAGCGCCTCAAACGAGATCCAGCAGATGGCGCACCAGCTCCGCGAGAGGGTCGCGGCGTTCAAGTTCCAATGAGGCCGTGAGCATGATCGATGTCGTTGAGTTCGGGCTGGGACAGGAACTGTATGCGATGGACATCCAGCTTGCCCGTGAGATCGTGGAGATGATGCCCATCACCCACATCCCCCGGGCGCAGGACTACATCGCCGGGATCATGAACCTCCGCGGAGAGATCACCACAGTCATCGACCTGAAACGGCTGATCCAGATCCCGGGGGTATCGGGCGACAACCAGAAGATCATCGTCCTCGTGGCCGAGGCGACGGGAGGGTCGAACCTCGGCATCATTGTAGACGACGTGCACAGCGTCATCCAGGTGGCCGAGGACGATATCGAGCTGATGGACGAAGGGATCGCCTCAGGGGTCCATGCCTTCGTCAAGGGGATCATCAAACTTGCAAGAGACGAAGACGACCGGAAGCAGGCCGACGGGAGGGGCCGGCAGGAGGCCGGGCTCATCCTCTGGGTCGATATCAAAAAGATACTCGACGACCTCGTCCGGAACAGCCGGGCATAGGCGCCCTTTCGGCGCGCCTGCAAAACGCGGCGTACTCGCAATTCTCTCTTTTTTTGACCCCGCCGTCCAGCCTGTGGTGGGCGGGTGCGGAACAGGCAGGCCTCCGGGGATCTCTCTCCTGCACAGCGCGCTCCCGGATTTTTTGTCAGAGCTGATTATATATAGCAGCGGCATATACGTGCCTGCAGAACCCCACAAAAATCGCAACAACCGGCCTCTCGTATGAAACCCTGGCGCGGACGGCGGTCGATGGGGGTTGACCGGACGACCGGGCGCCCCGTCCGTAATGCGAGTAACCTCGGAGGGTGATCACGGGAACCGGGCTGATCGTCACCGAGACGATCTCGAGAGAATCCAGGCAGACAATATGCAAAATTGAGAACTCGACGGGCCTGAAGGGATTTGAACCCTTGGCCTACGGATTAAGAGTCCGTCGCTCTGCCGAACTAAGCTACAGGCCCATGCATCTGACCTAATAGTATAGCATGGGAAAGGGTATAAATCTTGTGGGACCCTCCCCAAAATCGCCGAAATGAAATCCCTTAATACTATGAGAAGTTACACCATTGTACGCATGCCTGAGGCGGTCCAGAACGTTTCGAAGGAACGTATCAAATACATCATTTTTGGGTGCGGGAGCACCGGCTATAACGTCGCTGAGGAACTCGAGCAGGAGAGCGAAGACCTGATCATCGTCGATAAGGACGAAAAGCGAGTGGAGGATCTCCGGGACCAGAAGTATGAAGCGCTCGTCCGCGACCTCCGGGACCCGGACCTCATGGAAGGGCTGCCCGTCCCCGAGGTCGCGTTCATCCTCGCGAACGACCGGGACGCCAATCTGGCCGCACTCAAGACCATCAAGAACCGCTACCCGGCGACCTACGTCATCGCCCGCGCCACCGACCCGGTTGGTGTCGACCTCCTCCAGCAGGAAGGCGCCGATATTGTCCTCTACCCGCAGGAGGTGGTGGCCCGGACCGCCATCCACCACATCCGGCAACTCCACTCGTCACGGCTCGCCCTGCGGCTCTACGATATGCTTGCCGCCTGGGAGGGGACGCTCTGCATCGTCACCCACTTAAACCCTGACCCCGACTCGATCTCAAGCGCCATGGCACTCTCGATGATTGCCCGGCATGCAAGCCACAACAAACTCAACTGCCGTATCCTCTACGAAGGAGACATCGGGCACCAGGAGAACCGGGCATTCATCAACCTCCTCGAGATCAAGATGGAACGGCTCACCCCCCAGATCCTCGATGAATGCAACTACATCGCCCTGGTCGACTCATCCGGACCCGGCGTGAACAACGAACTCCCCAAGACCACCCGGGTCAACATCATCATCGACCATCACAAGAACGGTGAGCACCCTTCTACCGTTGCCGACTTCATCGATATCCGGCCGGGGGTCGGCGCCACGGCGAGCATCCTGACCCAGTACTTGATGGAACTCGATATCCCGGTGAGCAAATCGGTAGCGACCGCACTCCTCTACGGCATCAGAGCCGACACGAGAGATTTCAAGCGGAACGTCACCCCCCAGGATCTCAACTATGCGGCGTTCCTTCTCCCCCTGACCGACTCGGACCTCCTCGATAAGATCACGTCTCCGTCCATATCGCAGGAGACTGTGGATATCATCGGCAACGCCATCCGGAACCGGCGGATCAAGAGCGGCTACCTCTTCTCCAACGTCGGTTACATCCGGAACCGCGACGCTCTCCCGCAGGCGGCCGATATGCTGATCCATCTCGAGGGCGTGAACACGGCGCTGGTCTACGGCATCAGCGACCAGAATGTCATCATCTCCGCCCGGAACAAGGATATCAGGCTCCATCTCGGGAACGTGATGGCCGAGGCGTTCGGCCCTATCGGCGAGGCGGGGGGGCACGCCACGATGGCCGCCGCTATCATACCGCTCAGTTTCTTCTCGATGGTGAAGGAGAAGGAGGAACTGCTTGGCCTGGTCATCGACCCGATCCTCAAGCGCTTCTCCAACATCGTCGGCCTGGACAACGAGGATAAACAATGAGGTTTGCAGACTGGGAGCCTCATTATATCGCAATTCTTGAGTATTTCGGGTTTGAGCGCGAGGCGGACGAGGCGGCCGCCCGGCAACTTGCGGATCTGGCGGACCGCGACGACGTCGGGCTGCTCGAAGCCCTCATCCGGGATAGAGTGGTGACGGTCTGCGGCAACGCCCCCTGCCTCGTGGGGGAGCTCGACCGGATCGAGGGGACGGTGCTTGCCGCAGATGCCGCGGCCGGGGTGCTTGTCAGCCACGGGATCCGGCCCGACGCTGTCTTCACCGACCTGGATGGAGCAACGGAGGTCTTCATCGACCTCTCGGCGCAGGGGACGGTGATGGTCGTGCACGCCCACGGTGACAACCTCCCGCTCCTCCGCCACTGGGTTCCGCGCCTCCCCGGGCCGCTCGTCGCCACCACCCAGGCGGCCCCCCTTCCGTCCGTCCACAACTTCGGCGGGTTCACCGACGGCGACCGGGCGGTTTTTGCCGCCGACGAACTCGGGGCGGCAGAGATCCGGATCATCGGGTTCGACCTTGCCGATAGAAACGTCGACCCTGTCAAGCGGGGGAAACTGTACTGGGCGGGGGAACTCCTCCGCCTGATCGGGTATGACCTCTAACGCCCTCATCATCGACGGCTACGTCGACGAGCCCGCGTGCCTCGGGGTTGCGCCCTACATCTCTCCCTACGTGAGAGATGTCGCCGGCGTTCTTTCCGGGCACGGCTACGCTCCCCGCTACGTCACCATCGACCAGGTCCGGGCCGACCCGTCGCTCGCCGCCGCATGCGGCCCGGGCGACCTCGTGGTGATGATCGCCGGCATGACCGTGCCCGGCGCTTACATCGGTGGGAAGCCCGCGACCCTGACGGAGGTCCAGCAGCTTGGAACCCTGCTCCGGGGGCCGACCACCGCCATCGGCGGGCCGATGACCTTCGGTTACGCTCCCGAAGGCGGGAGGAAGGCCATCCGCCAGGCTATTGCCGGGTTCGACGTCACGCTCTCAGGGTCGCCGGCGGTCGCGCTGGATGCCTGGCTCTCGGGTGGGGAGCCCGCCGGTGCGGGCGATTACTCCCTGACCGATCCCTGGTCCGTGGCGGGCGCTCCGATCATCGCACAGCACCCGGCGTTCCCGTATGTGATGTGCGAGATCGAGACCGCGACCGGGTGCTCGCGCGCGACGGTCGGGGGATGTTCCTTCTGCACCGAGCCCTTCTACGGGCTCCCGCGCTACCGGAGTATCGAGGGGATTGCAGAGGAGGTGGCGGCACTCCATGCGGCGGGAGCCCGGCACTTCAGGCTCGGCCGGCAGCCGGACCTCCTCGCCTACCAGAGTTCCGGCGGCGAGTTCCCGGTCCCGCGCCCGGAGGTGCTCGAAGAACTCTTCTCGGCCATCCGGGCGAGTGCCCCGGACCTTGCAACCCTGCACATCGACAACATCAACCCAGGCACTATCGCCCGGCACGAGGACGCAGCGCGGGCGGCACTTTCAGCGATCGTCGCAGGCCACACACCCGGCGACATCGCGGCCTTCGGGATGGAGACCGCCGATCCGGCGGTCGTTGCGGCAAACAACCTGAAAGCCATGCCCGACGACGTCTTCCGTGCGATCGAGGTCGTGAACGATATGGGGGCAGGACGGACGGGAGGAATCCCCGAACTCCTCCCGGGCTTAAACTTCATCGTCGGCCTTGCCGGGGAGACCGCGGCGACGTTCGACCTGAACGGAGCGTTCCTCCAGCGGGTGCTCGACGCCGGGCTTCTGGTCCGGCGGGTGAACATCCGGCAGTTGATGCCGTTTGAGGGGACGACAGCCTATGACGAGAACACCCTCGGGATGCACGACGCCCGGTTCCGGGCCTTCAAGGAGTGGACCCGGACGCACTTCGACGAACCGATGCTCCGCCGGGTCTTTCCCGTGGGCACCGTCCTTTCGGATATCGTCATCGAGATCCCCGGAAGACCTTCCTTCGGGCGGCAGATGGGCTCATACCCGATCCTGGTCGGCATCCCTCTTGAACTCCCGGCAAAGACCGTGCTCGATGCCGTCGTGGTGGACTGGGGAATGCGGTCGGTAACGGCCCTCCCCTGCCCGGTGGAGGTCAACACCCTCCCGGTCGCGGCGCTCCGGTGGATCCCCGGCGTCGGCAAGAAGAGGGCCGCGACCATCGCCGCCCGCCGGCCGTTCCGGAACCTCGCGGAGTTCCGGGAGGTCGCCGGCGAGACGGGGATCGATGGGATGATGATGTTTTAGGCCTCCTCCCGCAGTTCCATCACTCTCAGCACATCCGTCCGGGTGACGATCCCGATCAGGGTATCATCTGCGACCACCGGGATCCTCCCGATATTCATCCCCGTGATGATCTTCAGCGCGTCGATGAGCGGGGCCGACGGCGGGAGGGTGGTCGGGGTCCGGGTCATGACGTCCTGCACCTGCATCGCCTCCCGGTCGAGCGGCGAGATCTTGTGGACATCGGCGAGAGCGACGATCCCCACGAGCGATCCGCGCTCCACCACCGGGAAGCCGAGATGCTTTGTCTCATACATCATCTCCAGCAGCCTGCTGAGCGGCATCGTCGGCTCCACGGTAGTTACCGGGCTGCTCATCGCGTCCGCCACCGTGACGTCCTGGAGCAGGATGTTGTAGCGGAGGTAGGTAGCCTCCTGGTTCGCCCCGATGTAGATGAAGAAGGCGATGATGATCAGGATCGGGTTCAAGAGCAGGAGTCCGACGATCCCGAAGAGGACGGCAAACCCCTTCCCGACGTCGGCGGCGATCCGGGTCGCCCGGGAGAGTGGCATCCTCCGGGCGAGCCACGCCCGCAGCACGCGCCCCCCGTCCATGGGGAACGCCGGGAGGAGGTTGAACCCGAAGAGCAGGATGTTTAAGAGCCCGAGGTAACCGAAGGTGAAGACCAGGACGCCGGCAATGCCCGGGTCGGCGACGACGGCATCAACGGCGTAGACCAGGGCGCTGGAGATCACGCCGACTGCGAGGCTGGTGAGCGGACCCGCGAGCGCCATGGGGAGTTCCACCTTCGGGTCCGGCATCGTCTCCTCCATCTGGGAGACGCCGCCGAGGATGAGGAGCGTGATGCTGTGGATCTCGATCCCCTTTGCTTTCGCGATGAGCGAGTGGGCCATCTCGTGGATGAAGACGCCGACGAAGAGGCCGAGCGCAACGACGGTCCCGAGAATGTACGGGTTGAATCCGGCCGCGATCAGCGTCACGTCGATCGGAACACCGAAGAGGACCGCGATCAACTCGGTCGTGAGCAGAATCTGGCTCCCGATGATCCAGGCAAAGATGGGGATCACCAGGAGGAAACTCCAGTGCAGTTTGACCGGAATCCCGGCCAGGTTTCCGATCTGTAGCGACGCTTCCATGAGAAGGAGTATCTTTTTATCATTTATAGTAATATACCTTCAGAGGATACCGATGAGAACACAGATCACAGAGCTGTTCGGGCTGCGGGTCTATACTGATAAGGCCGTCTTTGTCGGGAACGTTGATGACGTCGTGCTCGACGTGGACCAGAAGAAGATCGACTCCCTCGCGGTTGGCGACCTCAACCCCGAGATTGGGGAGGTAAAAGGCTACGCAGGAATGCAGATCCCCTTCCGCATCGTAAAGAGCATCGGAGATATCGTCATCGTCCGTCACATCCCCGGGATCTTCAGGTCGCCGGCAAAAGAGGAGTAACCGGGAAGATCCGGTCTCTCCGGGGATCCTCATACGTCGATAGCATATGGATATCAAAGATCGGGAGATCTTCTCGAACCTCACCATCTTTCCCCCCGTTTTTGTCAGGCTCGACGGCCGGGCCTTTCATCGTCTGACCCGTGCGCTGAACCTTCAAAAGCCGTTCGATCCCGCCTTCAATGCCAGCATGCGGTCGGTCTGCCGCTACCTCCTCACGGAAAGCGGCCTTACGCCCGCGTTCGCCTACACCTTCTCCGACGAGATCAGCCTCTACTTCCGGACGCTGCCGTTCTCCGGGCGGGTGGAGAAGATCGATTCGGTGACCGCCGCGGTTGCGGCGAGCGCGCTGACGATCGAGCTTGGATGCGTCGAACCCCTCGCGTTCGATGCTCGGACCATCCCCGCGGCCGGGGATTTTGCGGTCGAGTACCTCGTATCAAGGCAGAACGAGGCGTGGCGGAACCACATCAACGCCTACTGCCAGAGCGCTCTGGTCGATGAGGGGATGAGCCCCCGGAAGGCCGCCGCCGCGCTCAAGGGGCTGCAGTCCGAGGCGATGCACGAGATGATGTTTGAGCGGGGCGTCAATCTGGCGGCGACCCCGGCCTGGCAGCGGCGGGGGACGTTCCTCTACCGCGAAGAGTGTGTAAAAGAGGGGTATAACCCCCTGACGGCCGAGACCGTCGAGACGAAGAGGACCTGCATCCGGGAGCCGGAGGAGACGCCCCTCTTCTCCAGCCCGGAGGGCGCTGCCCTGATCCGCTCACTCACCGGCACGTGAGATGCCGATCTGCATCTGCACGCCTTCCACGTCCCAGTCCTTCTCGAGCGCAAAGGGTTCTGCCGGTCTCTTTCCGTCTGCGTGCCGGACGGTGAGGGCAGCAGCCCGCACCTCCCCGGCGATCTCGTTCTGCCACTCCTCTTCCCCGACGAGCGAGGCTACCCGCCCATCGGCGATCTCAACGGCCGCAACGATGAAGTCGTTGACGTTCAGGTCCAGTTGCCGGCGCATATCCTGTATCCGCCGGATCACCTCGCGAGCGTAGCCCTCGGCTTCGAGCGCCGGCGTGAGGGTGACGTCGACGTAGACCGTCGCATCCTTCATGGGGGCGGAAAAGACGCCCGTGGGGAGGGCTTCTGCGAAGGTGACATGCCGCGCGGTGATCTCGTAGCCGTCGATCGTGGCCTTTCCGTCCCGCTCGATAGCGGCCTTCAGGGCGGTGCCGTCCGCGCTCTCGATCAGCGCCTTGACCTTCGGGCCTTCTTTGCCGAACTCCGGGCCGATCGCCCGCATCACCGGTTCGGCCTGCCAGAGGATCCGGTCCCATGTCCCCGTAACGACCCTGACCGCCCGGGCGTTCGCCCGGGCCAGGGCAAGGGCGTTTAAGTCCTGGAGCGCCGTCTTCACCTCAACGCTTTCGGTGACGACCACGGCCTCGCCGACCGGCCACCGGAGTTTCCGCTTCCCGGCCTGCCGGGCAGTGGCGACCGCGTCGTCGAACGACTGGACGACCCCCATGTCGGCCTCCAGATGCGCATCGATCAGGGAGTCTTCCGCCTCCGGCCAGTCGAGCATGTGGACACTCTCCGGGTCTCCCTCGAGGCGGAGGTTCTGGTAGATCTCCTCGGCGATATGCGGGGTAAACGGCGCGAGGAGCGTCGTTAAGCGACGCATGACGTAGTAGGAGGTCTCGTAGGCGTACCGCTTCCCCGGCGAATCCTCCTCGAGCCACATCCTCGGCCGAACGAGCTGCACGTACCAGCGAGAGAGGTCCTCAAGGATGAAGGCGGCAAGCGCCCGGGTCTCCCGGTGGAGGTGATACTCCTGCATATCGTCGTTCATGGCCCGGGCGAGCGAGTTTACGCGGGAGACGATCCAGCGGTCCTCCTCCGGCATCTCCCCGATGTGGGCCCGGACAAACGACCCGTCCCACCGCCCACCGTCACCGGCCGCGGGCTCAAACGCGTCAAGGGCCATGTACGGGAGCGGGAACCGGTAGACGTTCCAGAGGATGTTGAGCGTCCGGTGGACGGTCTTCACGCCGTCCCAGTTGAACTTCAGGTCGTCCCAGGGGGCGTTCGCCCAGAGGACGTAGAACCGGAGGACGTCGACGCCGAACTGGTTCATCACCTCTTCGGGCGTCACCACGTTCCCGATGCTCTTGCTCATCTTGCGCCCTTCGGCGTCGAGAGCAAACCCGTGCATCAGGACACTCTTGTAGGGGGCGCGGCCGAACGCCACGGTGCTCGCCCCGAGCTGGGAATAGAACCAGCCCCTGGTCTGGTCCTGCCCCTCGGTGATGAAGTCCGCCGGCCAGTAACGGTCGAAGGCCTCACGCTGCCGGGGAAACCCGAGGGTCGCCCAGGACGCGACCGCCGAGTCGAACCAGACATCGAAGATGTCGGCCACCCGGCGCATCTCGCCGCCGCAGGAGCACGGGATGGTGACCTCGTCCACGTAGGGTCTGTGGGGGTCGGGGATCGTTGCCCCTGAGCGTTCCTCGAGTTCTGCGATGGTGCCGATGACGGTGTACTCGCCGCACTCCTCGCAGTGCCAGATGGGGATGGGGATCCCCCAGTAGCGCTGCCGCGAGATGCACCAGTCCCGGGACTCCTTGACGAAGTCGTGGAACCGGGCGCTGCCCGCCCACCCGGGGTACCACTTCACCTTCGCGATCTCATCGAGCATCTCGCCGCGGATGCTGGTGGCCTTCAGGAACCACTGTGCCGTCGCCCGGTAGATGATGGGGGTCTTGCACCGCCAGCAGTGGCCGTAACGGTGGGTGATCGTCCGCCGGGCGAGGAGGTAGCCGCCGAGCGCGTCGACGACGACGTCGTTTGCGTCCCGGACGTACATGTCCGCAAACGCTCCTGCCGCCGGGGTAAAGCATCCGCCGGCGTCGACCGGGCAGAAGACCTCAAGATCCTCCTTGATCCCGACCAGGTAGTCATCCCACCCGTGGCCGGGGGCGATGTGGACGAGGCCGGTGTTCTCGAGCGTGACGTAGTCGGCCGCCACGACCCGGTGCCGGATCTCCGCCTGGTGCGGCACGTGGCCGGCGAGCGGAGATGTATACTCCATCCCGACGAGACCGCTTCCCGGGACCTTCTCGATGACCGTGTAGTCTTGATACCGGCCCATCTTCAGGACGGGCTCGACGAGTTCGTCGGCGATCCAGAGGATCTCTTCGTCGTTGTCCTTCTTCGCCCGAACCCGGGCGTAGGTGAACGCGAGATTGATCGCCACCGCCACGTTTGCGGGCAGGGTCCAGGGCGTCGTCGTCCAGATCACCAGGTACTCGTTCTCGCGCCCGACGACGGGGAACTTGACGAAGATGGATGGGTCGGTCTCGTCCCAGTACTCCACCTCCGAGTCGGCGATCGCCGTCTCGCACCGGGGACACCAGTTCACGACCCGGTGGCCGCGTTCGAGGAGCCCGCGTTCGTCGGCCCGCTGGATCGCCCACCACGCGGACTCGATGTAGCCCGCATCGATGGTCTGGTAGGGGTTATCGAAGTCGAGCCAGACACCGAGCTTCCGGAACTGGTCGCTCATGATCCCCATATGCGTCACCGCGAACGTCCGACACTGTTCGATGAACGCAGCGATGCCGTACTCCTCGATGTCCTTCTTGGAGGTGAACCCGAGCTGGTGCTCCACCTTCACCTCGATGGGGAGGCCGTGCATGTCGTAGCCGGCCCGCTCGATGACGTCGGCGCCCCGCATCCGGTGGTAGCGGAGGATGGTATCTTTTATGATCTTATTCCAGGCGGTGCCGAGGTGGATGTGGCCGGTGGTATACGGCGGCCCGTCGACGAAAAAGAACGCCTTTCCATCATTCCTCAGAGCCTGGACGCGTGCATAGATATTCTCGTTCTTCCAGTAATCCTGGACTCGCGTCTCGATATCGCGCGGGTTATAACTGCTGGTGACTTCTTTCACCTGGTATCCCTCATCGTCACACTCTGGTGTACCGTTTGTTGCCGTGGGACAAAGTATTTTGTATGTGTCCCGGGTGCCCCGCAGGGCAGCCGGGGCAGGAGCACCGCAGGTGTGACTCGCGTCGGGCCGAAGGGCCGTAGCGGTAGCACCGCCGGGTGCGACTTGCGACGGGCCATCAGGGCCGGAGCAGGAGCACCGTTAGGTGCGACTTGCGACTGTCGGAACGACAGGAGCATGAGAAGCCATCAGGCTTCGAAGTGCGACGTTCCGGTAGGAACGGAGTTCAACCTCTCCTTGGGTGCCCCGCAGGTTGCGACTTGCAACTGTCGGAACGGAGTTCAACCACCCGGGTGCCCCCCGTGCCGGGCCTTTATCCCCTCACAACCCCGACTTCTCCTCCATGCAGATCGCCGTCATCGGGAGGGGGGACTGCTCCAGCGAAGAATACGCAACAGCGGAGGCCGTTGGCCGTCTCATCGCCCGGAATCGCGTGATCGTCTGCTGCGGCGGCCTCGGCGGGGTGATGGAGGCCGCCTGCAGGGGCGCAAAAGAGGCCGGCGGGACGACTGTGGGCATCCTGCCGGACACCGGAGAGGGGAACCCCTACCTCGACGTGGTGATCCGGACCGGCATGGGTCACGCGAGGAACGTCGTCCTCGTCAACTCGGCGGACGCGGTGATCGCCGTTGGGGGCGGGTACGGCACGCTCTCGGAGATCGCCGTTGCCCTCAAGACCGAAAAACCGGTCTTCGGCCTCCTGACCTGGGAGATAGAAGGGGTGCGGGCCTGCGCCGGGCCCGAGGAGGCGGTCAGCCTCGCAGTCCGCGCAGGACGCCGGTCTCGCCCGTCTCGTAGCCACCGAGGTCCCGGAGGATCTGCTTGAACGCCTCCGAAGAGACGGTCTCTACCAGGGCCGCGATCCGGGGGTCGTCGAGCATCGCACGGTGCATCACGAGCTCGTAGCGCTCCGTCGCCACCGGGACGAAGGAAAGATCGAGCGCCTTTGCGGCACTGTAGACTCCCATGCCCGCGTCCACCTCCCCGGTCCGGACGGCAAGGGCCACTGCAAGGTGGGTCGTCGCCTCGCGCTCGTAGCCGGGGATGGATGTTGCGTCGATGCCGCGCTTCGCGAGGCAGTGGTCGAGAAGGATCCTGGTCCCCGACCCCTTCTGCCGGTTGATGAACGTCCGCCCGGGCAGGTCGTCGAACCCGAGCCCGTCGCGGGAGATGACCCCCTGCTGCCGTTCCGCCACACAGAGGAGGGCGAGGTCCGCGCCGGGCATGTAGCGCTCAAGGTAATGGGTGTTGTAGGTGCCGTCGGGGGCGAGGAGGTGCATCGGGGCCGCGTGACACTCCTGCTTTTTGAGCGCGATCACCCCGCCCATGCTCCCGAGGTGGGTGGAGTGGAGGTCGACGCCGCGCGGCCGGACCTGGTCGGCCAGGTAGTCGAGGGCCGGGTCGTGGCTGCCGGTGATGAGCACCGCTTCCTCAGCCTCCGCGCAGGGGACAGTGAGCCGGACGTTAACGGTCTCTCCTGCCTCGGCGCCCTCCTTCTGCGATGGGATCTGGAGGTAGCCGTTCGCCCGGACTGCGCTCATCTGGATACCCGCGCCCCGTGACTGGGGCACCGCCACCCAGCGGTCGCCGATATTTCCCACCGAGAGGAGGACGAACTCGTCGGTCCCGATATCCGACTGGAGGGTCGTGGTCAGCCGGGCCTCGACGCGCTCCCCCTCCCGGGTGGGGAGACCGTAGCGGGCGACGAGCGGCAGGACGATCTCCCGGAGCACGGTCGCCGCCGCAAGAGGATAGCCGGGAAGCCCGATCACCGGCTTCCCGTCGATCCGGCCGATGATCACCGGCTTTCCGGGCTTGATGGCGACCCCGTGCGCCAGCACTTCGCCGAGGTCCCGGACGATCTCTGCGGTGTAGTCGCGGGTCCCGGCGGACGACCCGGCCGAGACGAGCAGGATATCGTTCTCGGCGACGCCGCGCCGGACGGCCTCCCGGATCAGGTCGTAGTCGTCCGGGACGATTGGGTAGCGATGCGCCTCCACGCCCGCCTCCGTGAGGACCGCCGCGGCCATCAGGGTGTTGCTCTCTACGACCTTCCCGGGCGGCGGCATCTCACCCGCCGGCACCAGCTCGCTCCCGGTGGGGATCAGGCCGGCCCGGACGTTTTCGACCGCGACCTCCGTCACCCCGTAGTTTGCGAGCGCTCCCACGTCCTGGGGCCGGATCCGGTGGTGTGAGGGGAGAATCATCTCCGATTCTCCAATATCCTCGCCGACCGGGCGGATGTGCTGCCAGGGGCTGACCGGCTTTCGGACGGTGTAGGTCTCGCCGTCGTGACGTTCCGTGGGAGCGGAGCGGGAGAAGTCGTCAGACTTCGACTCGACCCAGACGTCCTCGATCATCACCACCGCATCGTAGCCGGGCGGGACAATGTTCCCCGTGTTGACCCGTGCCGCTTCCGGGAGGGTCACCGGGTGCTGCTCGCTCGCCCCGTGGGTATCGGCGCTTCTCGCCGCGATCCCGTCCATCGCCGAGAGGTGGATGGCGGGGACCGAGAACCGGGCGAATATGGGCGCGGCGGTTATCCTCCCGACCGCTCCGGAGGTCACCGGGACCCGGACGACCCCCGGGACCGCCGCAAACGAGCGCTCCACGAGCGCTCGCGCCTCAGCGAGCGATATGACCGAGAGGTAGCGCTTCACCACAGGATCACCTCCACCTTCTCGCCGACCTCGAGCCCTTCGCTCGATGCCGGGACCCGTACTAGCCCCTCGCTCTGCACCAGGGTGTTGAGGAGCCCCGACTTCCCGAAGACCGGCGTCGCCTCCCCGTTCCTGAGGCTGACCCGGACGTAGTCCTCCCGCCCGCGGGCGGAGGGAACATTCTGCTTCAGCCGTGCGCGGACGGTCCGCCGGGAGACGGCAGTATCAAGCATCGCCGCGAGCAGGTGGTCAACTATGGCGACGAGCACGACATAGGCCGAGGCCGGGTGACCGGGGAGACCGATGACCGGTTTGCCCCGGGCCGTCCCGATGATGGTGGGTTTTCCGGGTGCGAGGGCGATCCCGTGGACCAGCACCTCGCCGAGTTCCGCGATGACCGCGGCGGTGTTGTCCCGCTCGTCCTTGGAGGACCCCCCCGATACCAGGACCGCGTCGCATTGATCGAGCGCCGAAGCGACCGCCCCCCTCAGCACCGTACGATCGTCCCTGACGATCCCGAAGTAGACCGGGTGGCAGCCTCGTTCCGTCACGAAAGCCCCGGCAAGGTAGGAGTTCGCGTCCCGCACTTCGCCCGGCCCCGGGGTCTCGACGACGGGGACGAGCTCGTTTCCTGTCGATATGATCCCGATTTTGGGGCGCTTCACCACACTCACCCGGTCGGAGCCGACCGCCGCGGCGACGCCGATATCCCGGGGTGAAAGGATGCGACCACGTGCGAGGGCCATCTCCCCTGCCTTGAAGTCCTCGCCCCGAAAGACCACGTTCTCGCCGGGCGCTACCGGGCGGTGCACCAGGATCTCGTCGCCGATCTGCTCGGCATGCTCGATCATCACCGCCGCGTCAGTGCCCCCGGGGAGAGCGCCGCCGGTGGGGACGTATCGGCACGATCCCGGGGAGATCGCCCCCGCATCTACGCTTCCCATCCCGACCCGGCCCTGGCACTGGAGCATCGCCGGGATGGCCTCGGAGGCACCGGTGGTCTCGGCCGCGGCGACTGCGTAGCCGTCGACCGTCGACCGGTCAAACCCGGGGATATCGATATCGGCAGCAACGTCCCTCGCGAGAACCCGGTGCAGGGCGTCCTCGAGCGGGACCTCCTCATACCCGGGCGGTGGCGCGATCCTCCGGACCGCCTCCACGGCCTCGCTGACCGAAACGACTTCGAGGAAGAGGCTCATTTGAAGCAGCCCAGCTGGCAACCCCGGATCTTCAGCCTGGGCTCGCGCTGGTTGCAGTACCGGGCGATATCCATCTTCGGAATGTCGTATTTCTCCGAGATCTCGAACGCCTGCGGGCAGGTGATCTCGTCCGTTATGCCGTACGCTTCAAATGCTTTCCGTATCTTCTCTCTGTCCATAGTACCAACATGGTTCGCTTGCAGGCAGATAGGATTTACTGTCAGGCTGATCGGCACTACCATTTAGCGTGCCGCCCGTCTAAGATAGATACCGATGCGGATCGCGCTGATCAATTCAAGAGAGGATGTTGCGGGAGTGAATATCAGGCACCACCTTGAGATCCTGCTCGCGGAGGGCGGGGAGTGGCCGCTTGCGAACCGGCATACGCTGACGTTTTGCGAGGTCGGGGGAAGACTGATCTACCAGGACCGGATCGACGAAGAGGTCGACGCCGACCTGATCATCTTCATCTCCCGGCACGCGAGCGCGCAGCCAATGCCCGCCCTGACCGTGCACGTGACCGGCAATTATGAGACCGCCGACCTCGGCGGGGAGCCGGAGACGCTTGCGCCGGCAGCCCCCGCGTGGATGCATGCCGTCCTGAGGAACCTTGCCGCCCGGGCCCCGGAGGGCTACCGGGTCTCCTACGAGGTGACCCACCACGGCCCGACGGCGCTCAGGACCCCGTCGCTCTTCGTCGAGATCGGGTCCACCGCCACTGAGTGGGCCGACCCGGCCGCCGGGAGAGCGGTGGCAGAGAGCATCCTCTCCGCGGCGCCGGAGGAGACGATCAATCTTATCGGCTTTGGCGGAACCCATTACGCCGTGCGGCAGACTGAGATCGCTCTCTCCTCACGGGGCGCCTTCGGCCACATCGTCCCGGCCCGGCAGATCCGCGCCGTCAACCCCGGTCTCATCTTGCAGATGCAGGAGGCGAGCTCTGCCGTGGCCGCCCACATCGACCAGAAGTCACTTGCCACCAGCGAGGTCAGACGGATCGAGCGGATGCTCGACGATGCCGGGGTTCTTCTCCTCACCGAATCGGAGATCCTGGAGGCCGCGGGTCTTGCATGGGCGAGCTACCTCAGGGTCAGGTCCCTCGTCGGGGAGATCGCTCCGGGGTCACGCGTCCATATCCACGATCTTGCAGGGGGAGGGACCCCCGTTGCGGTCCGGGTCTCTCCCGATCTGGTCGAAGAAACCGTAAAAATCGACAAAGTCGGGTTCCTTGCCGCACTCGACAAATTACCGGTAGCCCATCTCTCAAAAGGATCGACCGAGGTTGTACCGACGTTCATCACCTTCGAGGAGATGTCCTCCCAACTCGCAAGAGATATAACTACCCTGTGTGTAAAACTCTTACTTATCTGTGAAAATGCTGTTATCGACGGTGATCACCTCGTCCTCCGGAAGGTGCGGTTCGACCCCGAGAAGGCGCGCATGCTCGGGGTCCCGAAAGGACCGCTCTTCGGCATGCTTGCCGGTGGGAAAGCGGTCGAGATCGAGGGACGGAAGATAACACCCGATGCAGTGCAGACAACCAGCGCAAAGCGGATACATATCCCGGGATTGGAGAGGTACATATGAAATCTATCGTAGAAGAGGCACTTTCACGGGCACGAGAAGAGCAGCGCTTTGCTGAACCCGTAGAGGTCGACAAGGATCTTGAAGATATCCTTATGGAACTCCGGACCGAGATCGCGGTCGTCGGATGCGGGGGCGGCGGTTCGAACACGATCACCAGGATGGCGGAGGAAGGCATCAATGGGGCGCGGCTGATCGCCATCAACACCGATGCCCAGCACCTTATCCGGACACGGGCAGAGACCCGTATCCTGATCGGAAGGCAGAGGACCCGCGGCCTTGGCGCGGGCTCGATCCCCCAGGTCGGCGAGGAAGCGGCCCTCGAGAACGAGGACGACATCAAGCGGTCCGTCGAGGGGTGCGATATGGTCTTCATCACCACCGGGCTTGGGGGCGGCACCGGCACCGGCTCCGCACCCGTAGTTGCAAAGTCCGCCCGCGAGGAGGGCGCGCTGACCATCGCCGTGGTCACCCTGCCGTTCACTGCCGAAGGCGCCATCCGCGGGCAGAACGCCGAGGCCGGCCTCGAGAGGCTCCGCGAGGTGGCGGATACCGTCATCGTCGTCCCCAACGACCGCCTGCTCGAGGTCGTTCCCCGTCTCCCGCTCCATGCAGCCTTCAAGGTCTCCGACGAGGTGCTGATGCGGGCGGTCAAAGGCATCACCGAGCTCATCACGATGCCCGGGCTCGTCAACCTTGACTTCGCCGATGTCCGGACCGTCATGGAACGGGGAGGCGTTGCGATGATCGGGATGGGTGAGAGCGACAGTGAAGATAAAGCCGCCGACTCGGTCAAGAAAGCGCTGCGCTCCCCACTGCTCGACGTAGATATCTCCGGGGCGACCGCGGCGCTCGTCAACGTGGTCGGCGGACCCGATATGACCATGTTTGAGGCTGAGGCCGTCATCCAGGAGGTCTACGACCGCATCGATCCCGACGCCCGGATCATCTGGGGTGCTCAGGTCGACCCCGAGATGCAGGGCAAGATGCGGACGCTGCTCGTCGTCACCGGTGTGCGGTCACCACAAATATATGGGAGAAACGAAAAGAGTATGCCGCGCATGATGAAACAGTTTGAGATCGACTTCCTGAAGTGAGCCGGTATGATGGATTATAAAGAGAAGTTTGAGGACGTAAAATCGTTCAAGATCGAAGAGGAACTCTTCAAAAAGTACTGGCGTGTGCTGAAACTGGCACGGACCCCGACCCGGGACGAGTTCTCCAAGATCGCTATCGTGGCGGCTGCCGGGATCCTGCTCATCGGTCTTGTCGGCTTTGTTATCTACGAGATTATGTTAATGTTGCCTAAATGATGGATATGGCTGACAGCGTAAACAGGGTATATGCAATAAAGACGACCGCAAAGCAGGAGCGGACGGTTGCCGACAATATTGAGAAGGTGACCCGCGAGCAGAAAGACATCCACGTGATGGCCGTCATGGTCCCCGAGGAACTGAAAGGCTACGTCCTCGTGGAGAGTCCCGACTCCATCGCCAGGATCGAACAGCTGGTCGAGTTGATTCCCCACGCGCGCGCGGTGGTGCAGGGCTCGACCGCTCTCTCGGAGGTCGAGCATTTCCTGGTGCCGAAACCGGTGGTCAGCGGCATCACCGAGGGCACCATCGTCGAGATCATCGCCGGCCCCTTCAAGGGCGAAAAAGCGGTCGTCAAGCGTATCGATACCGGGAAGGAAGAGATCACGGTCGAACTCTACGAGAGCATGGTTCCTATCCCGATCACCGTTCGCGGCGATTCCGTTCGCGTCGTGGAGCGGTCGGAAGACATGAACTGAAACGTCATCACTCCACTTTTTTTCTCCTGATTGGGGTCGTTGCCCCGCTGTTGATCCGACTCTTCTCGATCGGGCGCGCCCGATCGTGCGGGAGGGGCCCGGCGCTGGAAAGGAACCGCCCTGCACTATATGTGAACTACCCCGCGCTCTCGGGCGGGGCTTCCTGCTTCATGGCCAATACTTGCATCACAGCGATGTGATGTAGCGGTATCGGCTCTACAGGCTCAAAGGGCTGTTCCATCCCCATGCGGTGAATATTCACCGCAGCATTATAGTCTCGATCGGCAATGAACCCACAGTACGGACAATCGTGGACTCTCTCGGAAAGCGTCTTTTTCACGATACTCCCACAGTTCGCGCACAGCTGCGTTGTATCCCGGGGATCGATCTGAATGAAGTTCGTACCAGCACTTTCAGCCTTGTACGAAAGATACGAAAAGAATCGTCCCCATGACGCACTGTGGATACTTCTACGGAGCCCGCGAGATTTGCCGTTCTCTTTAAGATACTTGATATTCAGGTCTTCGACGCAAATCGTCGCATAGGTGTCAGTGTACTGACGGGAGAGTTTGTGCAGGAAATCGTTCTTCTGGTTCGTGATATGCTCATAGACCTTCTCCAGCCTGCATTTCGCCTTCTTCCAATTCTGCGAAGATCGCTTCTTCCGGGCAATACTCTGGTGTAACTTCTTGATCCGGTCAAGTGAGTGCTCATAGAACCGGGGATTCTCAATCACTGCACCGTCACTATCGACTGCAAACGAATCCAACCCGACGTCGATGCCGACTGAACGCCCTTCACGCTTCGATGCAGACACTGTCTGCTCTGCCTGAATAATCACATGCCACCGCTCTCCAGAACGGGTGATCAGAATACCCTTCACGTTGCCCGAGTAGGGCCGGTGCATGTTGAAGGGGATTGTTCCAATCTTCGAGAATGTAATCCTGCTCTGTTCCCGGTCAATCTTGAACCCGGACTGGTTGTAATTGAGCGTCCGGTACCGGACTGCACTTTTGAACCTGAGTTTGCCGATTTTGCATCCTCTCTTCTTCGTCTGTGAGAGCGCGGGGATGTTGCTCCAGAGGGTATAGTTCACCATCTGGAGTGTTTTTGAATACACGCTTTTCAGGGTTGGATTCTCCTCTTTCAGCGTGACGATCCGCGCCTGCATTCCTCGCATCGTCGGAGTGATCCCGGTCTCCCGTGCGGTATTACACTCTTCAAGGAGTTTGTTATAGAGCCATCTACAGGTATCGAGAGCTGCGTTGAGCCGCACCTCGGTGATTGCATCTGGATACGCTCGATACTTGTAGGAAATGAGCATAGACAACAGGATAGTTCATCTGAAATAAGATATACTTGATCCGTGCAGGGTGAAAGTGAAGAAGGACGGCTCCGCTTCACGGAAGATGCTTCGCATATTCCTGTCAGGCACAACCCCGCGGGTTGTGCCGTGTCATCCCCGATCTCTCGACCGGGGACTTCTCGCTCCGCCCCTTCACCTCCACAAGGGTTAAATTCTCTTACGCTGACCTTAGATAACCCAGGCAACTATTCCCCTGAGGAATAAGCTGGAGAATTTGTATGGCAGAAACGGTCGAGGTATTGGTACCCGGTGGCAAGGCAACAGCAGGCCCGCCTCTCGGGCCTGCTCTTGGACCTCTTGGTATCAACGTGAAGGCAGTCGTCGACGAGATCAATAAGAAGACGGCCGATTTCAACGGCATGCAAGTGCCGGTGACGGTCACGGTCGACGATAAGCGAAACTTCACGATTGATGTGGGCATTCCGCCCACGACGGCGCTCGTCATGAAAGAGGCCGGTATCACGAAGGGGTCTGCAGAGCCGGGTGCTTTGGTGGCGGGAGATCTGCCGCTGGAGGCCGCTGTCCGTATTGCCCGTATGAAGTTTGATGGGATGCTCTCGTACGACCTGAAATCCGCGGTCAAAGAGGTCGTGGGAACGTGCGTGAGTGTCGGTGTCACCGTCGAGGGTATGAAACCCCGCGAGATGATCCGGGCCATCAACGACGGAGCATACGACGGCGTACTCGTCGCATAGATGTCAGACAACCATAGAAGATCATGAGGTCGTGTACTATGGAGGCAAAGGATGGTTGATAAAACCAATATACAGCAGGCCGTGACGACGGCCCTCTCAAAGGCTCCGGAACGGAAGTTCAAGGAGAGCGTGGATATCACCGTCAACCTCAGGAATATCGATATGTCCCAGCCCAAGAATCGTATCGATGAGACGATTCTCCTTCCGAACGGTTTTGACAACGTCAGGATCGCGGTTCTCGGGAAGGGCGACATCACCACGCAGGCAAAAGAGGTCGACGTGGACCTTATCATCGGACCTGAGGAGATTGAGCGGCTCGGGGGAGAACCCCGGGAAGCGCGTAAGGTGGCGGAAGAGTACCAGTTCTTCCTTGCCGAGACGGCAATGATGCCTCTCGTCGGCCGGTATCTCGGTGTCAGGCTCGGCCCCCGCGGCCGAATGCCTATGCCGGTTCCGCAGGGAATGGATATCCGGCCCATCGTCCAGCGTCTGAGGAGTTCCGTCAAGATCCGGACGAAGGACAAGAAGGTCTTCCACGCGAAGGTCGGCTCGGCCGGGATGGATCCCGCGGAGATCGCTGAGAATATCGATGCGGTCCTCCGGAGGGTCGAGTCGGTTCTCGAGAGCGGGGCACTGAACATCCACTCGGTCTACGTGAAGACGACCATGGGGCCGGCAGTGAGGGTGATCTGATGGCACTCTATACGCACCACCTGCCCAGGTGGAAGAAGGAAGAGGTAGACGAGATCAAGCGTGGTGTCGAGGAGCACACGCTCGTCGGCGTTGTGGACATGTACGGCATTCCCGCCTCGCAGGTCCAGCACATCCGGAGGAACCTCCGCGGAACGGCGAGGGTGAAAATGGCCCGGAACACGCTGATCGAGCACGCCCTCACCGAACTCGGCGGCAACGTCGGCGGTCTGAAGGATCACGCCGAGGGCCAGAGTGCCCTGATCTTCACGAACGAGAATCCGTTCAAACTCTTCAAGCTGCTGGAGAAGACGAAGACCAAGATGGCGGCGAAGCCCGGCGAGACGGCTCCCGAGGATATCGTCGTCCCCAAGGGTCCGACCACCTTCAAGCCAGGCCCCATCGTGGGCGAGCTCCAGCAGGTGGGCATTCCCGCAGCCATCGAGGGCGGAAAGGTCAAGATCCGTGAGACGAAGACCGTCGTGAAGAAGGGCGAGGTCATCAACAAGAAGGTTGCCGACGCGCTCGTGAAACTCGGTATCAAGCCGATGGACGTTGGTCTCGTCCTGCAGGCCGCATACTACAGGAGCACCATCTTCACGCCGGACCTCCTCGCTATCGATGAAGAGGCCTACGCGAACAACCTCGTGCTTGCTGCCCAGCAGGCGTTCAACCTCTCGGTCAACGCCGTCATCCCGACCCCGCTGACGATCAGCGCGATCATCGGCAGGGCGGTTCGCGAAGCCCGGAACGTGGGCGTCGAGGCGGCCATCTACGAGAAGGGTGTCGTCGACCTGATCATCGGACGGGCACAGCGGGAGATGCTGGTCGTCGCGCTCGCGGCGCAGGGCCACGGGTTCGAACTCGATGAGGCGACCCTGAAGGCTGCCTCAGCCGCAACTGCTGCAGCCCCCGTTGCAGCCCCGGCGGCAGCCGAGGCAAAGCCCGAGGAAGAAGAGACGGAAGAGGAGAAGAAGGAAGAGGAGGAAGAGAGCGGCATGGCCGGTCTCGGTGCCCTCTTCGGCTAATACTTTATCAGACAATCAAAGGTGAATGAACTATGGAGTATATCTACGCTGCACTGCTCCTGCACAACGCAGGCAAGGATGTAACTGAAGAGAATGTGACTGCTGTCCTGAACGCGGCCGGTGTCGAGGCCCAGGATGCCCGCGTGAAGGCGCTCGTCGCCGCACTCGAGGACGTGAACATCGAGGAGGCCATCAGCAAGGCCGCCGTCGCGCCCGTCGCCGCTGCACCCGCCGCAGCCGCTGCCCCTGCAGCGGCCGCCGCGCCCGCAGCCGAGGAAGAGGCCGAGGAAGAGTCCAAGAAGGAAGAGGAAGAAGAGAGCGGCATGGCCGGTCTCGGTGCCCTCTTCGGCTAAATCTTTTTTTTGCCGGCGGTTTGCCGGTAGCCGTTACAACATAATTCTTCCGGAACCTTCTCCGGTAGGCCACGCCATGAGTTGTATCTCTCTTTCCTGCCACTATTCGGGCCGGCGGGATGTATGGGTAACTGTGACCGGAGCGGTTTGAGACCTGGAGTGGGAGAACGGGGGAGGTGCAACGCTCCCCCGGATAAGGGATTCTATTCTTTCTTTCCGGCCGTCTCACAGCGCCGGGATCTTCTCGACGAAGTAGTAGGCGATCTTTGCCGCATCCCCGATATCGACCGCGCCGTTCTCATTGAAGTCGGCGGCGGGGTCGGCCGCGGCCTTCCCGACGACCATATGCGCGACAAAGGCGACGTCGCCGATGTCCACTTTGCCGTCTCCTTTGAAGTCACCTTTGAGGCGTGTGACGGCGATGTAATCGGGCCGGGAGAGCGTGTCCGAGCCGTCCGCGGTGCTGACCGTGAGGTTCACGGTGTAGGTGCCCGGTGTTCTGTAGGTATGGACCGGGTGCTGCTCCGTCGAGGAGTTGCCGTCGCCGAAGTCCCAGAGCCAGGTGGTCGGGTCGCCGGTGGAGAGGTCAGTGAACTGAACCGTGAATGGTACCGTGCCGGCGGTGACGTTCGCGGTGAAGTTCGCCGCCGGTATCGATACCGGGACAGCCCGCTGACGGAGGCTGGTGATGACGTGGTCGTTCTGGGTGCATGACCACTCGCAGGGGGTCGCCGAGGAGAATGCGACACTGCTGACGTTATCCGGGAGGAGCTCCGCAGGAAGGGTCACTGCGGTTCCCGCGGGCGCAACCGCCGACGCCGAGTTCTTGACCTCCCAGACCGTACAGGCCGGGGCATAGATTACCGTCCGGAGGGGGTTGACTTCCACTGCACAGGAGAGGGTATACTGCCGGCCGGTTTCAATCGCGGATCGGTCGATCGTAAACTGGATTCTTGTGTTCTCATCGCTAAGCCCGAGGAGAGGCAGGTCGGTCGAGATCGTGGCCGGGACGATCGCGGCCCCGACATCGTCGGTCCCGGCGCATTCTAACCTGCCCCAGAGGTTGTCGAGGTCGTCGACGGTATCGAAGGTCATCTTCAGGGTGACCTGCTGGATGCCACTTTCGGTGAACGTTGTCCGGTTGCAGGATCGCTCCAGCGTTACGCTGGAAGTCCGAGGTGCAAAGACCGACGTCGTTGCCGCGGTCGAGAGCGTCATACCAGGGCCAATCTCGGTTGACGGGGGGAAGGTCCAGGTCACCCGTGTCCCGTCGATCTCCGTAGCGGGCTCGGTGCTGATAATCTCCGGCGCATCGAGGACAAACGAGAGGTTGCCGAGGATGTTCTCCTGGTTGCCCGGGGGATTGACCGCACTCATGTAATACCCCAACTGGCAGGGAGCTGCGCCGCTTGCGATGGTGTCGTTCGCCGTGCCCCTGTTGTAGTTGACGTTGAAGATGAGTTCGGCGCGGGGGAGCGGCTGCTGCACCTGGATGTAGTGCTCTTTTGTTACCGTGTCGTTTGCGTTGCCGTTCGATACCGTGAGTGCAACGGAATAGTTGCCGGGAGAAGTGTAGGTATGGACCGGGTCCTGCTCGGTCGAGGTGTTGCCGTCGCCGAAGGTCCAGCGCCAGGAGGCCGGATCACCGGTCGAAGTGTCGGTGAACTGCACGGTGAGCGGGGCGATACCGGCGGTGACATTGGCGGTGAAGTTCGCCCGTGGGCCCGAGTCAGTGACTTCGAAGTTCAGCGTGGCATAGATATCATCGACACCCGGCGAGTCGAGGGCGTTGATGAGCGCAGTTACGGCGTCGGAGGCCTGCAGGTCGGTGAGTGTCACGTTACCGATGCCTTCTCCGTAGATCACTCCGTTGGCGGGGTCGGCCATGACCCCGAAGTCGTAATCCACCGGGTGCTGGACAACCAAATAGTACTGCCCCTCCTGCAGCATATCGGTATGTAGGACGCCCTCGAAGGTGCCGTCGGCTTCAACGCTCCAGAATTGTGTCTCCAGCGCTCCATCATAACGGCCGTAGTAGTCCGGGCCGAAGATCCAGAGCTGCACACTGGACGGGTTGCCGGTTGCGGTCCCGTTGATCCAGAGCTCGTCGCCCGGGGCGATGGTGGCGCTGGAGGCTGTGGCGGTGATGGTGGGGGGCTGGAACCGGATTGTGGTCGTGGCGTACACGGCATCGGAGAGATGGGCTTCGTCCCGGGGAGCGGAGACAGCGTAGATGGTGTACGTCTCCTCTTCAAGAAGTCCGCCACGCACATATTGAGTGTCCCACCGGTACTCCCACGAATCGTCGATCTCGACATACCTGGTGGTAAATGTCGACGGGTTATCGTTGACCACAGGTATTGACAGGTTCATGAGGTTT
>NZ_DAOSET010000011.1:0-25549 GCF_035363275.1 Methanoculleus sp.
GATCCCGGGCACCACGTTCGACCCCGGCATGTCGCTGCTCGCGGAGATGCTCTCGATACGGACGATATTCGGATCGTAAAACAGTTCGAACCCCACGCCGGTCGCCGCTGTAACCCCGGAGATGATGACAGGGAGATCGGCTGTGCCCTCAAAGGAGCCCCCCGGCGCCGCAATCCGGGTCTCTGCACTCGCAGTTCCGGCCAGCATGCATGCCGCCAGACAGAACGCTATAAAGACTGAATATCTCATCTATTAACCTCACTGATGTTCATTTTCGGGTTGGTCCGATATTACAGTTGTGATTTACGAGCCCTGCAACCAATAGGGAAGGAGTCTGAGTCGCCAGGGTTGTCACATCAGGGGGATAGGAGGGGCTTTGCCCCTCACGATCTCAGTCACAGCGCCGGGATCTTCTCGACGAAGTAGTAAGCGGTCTTCGCCGCGTCACCGATATCGACCGCACCGTTGCCGTTGAAGTCGGCAGCAGGGTCGGGTGCCGCCTTCCCGACGACGACCATATACGCTATCTTCGCGACCGCTCCGAAAGCCCAGACATAAGGCCCGCTCAAGCACATTCCAGCAGTCCTGGCAGCCTCATCGTACATGAAGGCAGTAGAGCCGGCAGAAAGAACGGACCACCTTTGAGCGGTTCCCGCCAGAGACCCGGACCCGAACCGGCAGTTTCACAATATGGGGAACTACCCTCTCCCACTCCGGCGAAAATGAACGACAATATCCCGAACGAGAGAGGGCAGATAGAGGGCGTTTATGCATCCAAAAAAGCTTTATTTCATGTATATCAAGATTTGAACACGATTCTATACACTATAGTTATATATACTGATCAGCAGATATAATCCGATATACAGTTTTCTCCCCCGGGAGCGGACCATGCAGCACCTCGACCGAAGACACCAGTTCCTCCGGCTCATAACAGCTTTTACTATTGCAGCCTTCTGTATCACTTCCGCATCGGCGTCAGGAAACTCAGGGCAGCCCGAACACATCGTCATCGGCCTTCAGGAGGGCTCAGTACGGGCACTGAGCACCGCTGATCGCTCTTCGCCTGATTTCCAGGTCATCACCGAACTGACCGAACTTAACGCATTGGTCGTGTCGGTCCCGGATCCTGATCGATTCGTAGAAGAGGCCTCACAGGCCCCGGGTATCAGGTTCGTCGAACGCGATATCCCCGTCTATGCTCTCGATGTGCCGGCCTATGTTCCCGACGATCAGCGGTATGCCGAACAATGGGGGCCGCAAAAAATTGGAGCGGAATACGCGTGGAGCATAGAGCAAGGAGAGAGCAATGTTCTCATCGCTGTCGTGGACACCGGGATCGATTATACGCATCCGGACATGGGCAACTATGTCGCCGGAGGATACGACTGGGTCAATGACGACAACAACCCGGATGACGATCACGGCCACGGAACGCACTGTGCAGGCATCGCCGCGGCGACGATCGACAACACCCTGGGCATCGCAGGAATCTCACAGTCCCGCATCATGGCAGAGAAGGTGCTGGACTCCAATGGAAGCGGCACCAGTTCAATAACCGCAGCGGCGATCTGCCATGCCGCCGACAATGGAGCAGACGTCATCAGCATGAGCCTGGGTGCTGACGGACCATCGCAGATCGTGGAGGAGGCATGCCGATATGCATGGGAGAAAGGGTGCGTACTCGTTGCAGCCTCGGGAAATGACGGGGCAACCCGGGTCATTTACCCGGCGGCGTATGACACGGTGATCGCCGTCGGCTCGGTCGGAAAGACAGGTTCGCGCAGCACATTCAGCAATTACGGGACGAACCTGGACCTGGTCGCCCCGGGTGAGTCCATCCTCTCGACGACGCCCGGAAACACCTACGGCCAGAAGAGCGGGACCTCAATGGCCTGCCCGCACGTCTCGGGCGTTGCGGCCCTTCTCCTCTCCCACTACCCCGGCATGTCGAACCTTGAGGTGCGAAACAGGCTGACGGAGACCGCCGACGACCTTGGAGCGGCCGGGAAAGATACCCGATATGGTTACGGGCTGGTCAATGCGTTCGCTGCCCTGGGTGGTGAAGAGGCCGCCCCGCTCACCATAGAGTCCGATGCCGACACCGTCGTTCGCGGGGAGGAGATCGCCCTCACCATCACCGGCGAAGGCTATCGCGAATACTGGCTCTCTGTCGATGATGCAGGACTTGCCGGTATTGAGATGTATCCGCACGTCGTCCCCGAACAGGAGGGCGTCTTTCCCGGCATTCCGTCCGGGGGGATAAACGGGAGTGCAGGGTTTGATGAGACGGAGTGCAGGGTGCTCATACCTGAATCGGGAACAGCCCGGATCCGGTATGCAACGGGTTCTTCAACCATCGCACAGCCGTTTACGTTCACGGTTAACGATCCGGAGGATCCACTGCTCTCCGACGCCATCACCGTGTCGGTAAACCCGGGGACGGTCACCATAACGACCGGAGACCGGGATTGCTTCTTTTTCGGGGAAGAGATAACGCTCAACGGAACAAACACCGACAACCGGTCCACGTGGCTCTACATGACCGGACCCGGCCTTGATGCAGGCGGAGCCGGCCTGAGCGGTCCCGGCATGGTGCAGGTCCCGGTTACGGGGGACGGGAACTGGTCGTATGTCTGGGATACCGGAACCCTTGAGGGATTGTTTGAGAACGGGACCTATACCCTGTACGCGGTTTCAGGGCCGAAGACGGCGGATGAACTCGGCGGGGTTGCGTCTGCAACGGTCTCTCTAGAGCTGCTGAATTCGCCGTGGCCCGCCCCCGGCATCACCGCGATCTCGCCGGAAATGGTCTTTGTAAGCAACAATCCTGTAACCATCCAGATAACCGGCAGCGGGTTTGTCGACGGCGCGACGGTGCTGATGAAGAGGGCGGGATACCAGGACATCATCGCAACAGAGGTTCACGGCAGCGATGCAGACACCATCTCCGCCACATTCGACCTCACGACACCCCGGAACGGGACATGGAGTATTGTGGTCTGGAATCCCGACGGGAAGAAGGCACTGTTTCCCGATGCCCTTTCGATCCGGGTAAAAGGTGACTTCAAAGGCGACGGTGTCGTGGATATCGGTGACGTGGCCCTCGTCGCGTATATGGTTGTGGGAAAGACGCCGGAAGACCTGCTCGCCGATTTTAACGGTAACGGCATCATCGATATCGGTGACGCGGCGAAGATTGCATACTTTATGGTGGGGCGGATCGGCGGGCTGTAACCCGGTCCACGGTGTATCAACCGGGCTACAGCCCGCCGACACCTCCCCGTGCTCGGTCTGTCGTGCCCCGGAGCGCACCTTCCTGGTGACTGTCGCTTTTGGAGGAGGGGCTCCACGGTCCCGGGTGCCGGGGAACTATCATCCGACCTGATCAGTATCTCCTGTAGCATTCTCTATCGATGAAGCCTGAGGTACCTTCCCCTATCGGCCTTCCAAAAAAAGTGAGATCGTCCCGTCCGCTCTCATCAGAGCGCCGGGATCTTCTCGACGAAGTAGTAGGCGATCTTTGCCGCATCGCCGATATCGACCGCACCGTTGCCGTTGAAATCGGCGACTGGATCGGCCGCCTCCTTCCCGACGACCATATGCGCGACAAAGGCGACATCGCCGATATCCACTTTGCCGTCGCCTTTGAAATCACCCTTGATACCCGCGGCCGTGAGGTCGAGGCAGATGGAGGCACCCGAGGTGTAGACCGCGGTCTCGGTGGCGAGAACACCATTGACGAGGAAGGCGATCGTCTTCTTCTCCTCCCCGTCGACGATCAGGCGCTCATCAAAGAGGGCGTCCCCGCCGTAGACCCCGGCAGTCGTCAGGGTAAGCGACCCACAGTCGCGGTCGTCAATCCTTGCGGTGATGACGGTCCCCGCCGGTGCCGGGTTCTCGCCGACGCTGACCATGCCCCAGAACTCCGCCGGGAGGAGGGGGACGGCGGATGCAGGCCCGAAAAGGGCGAGGAGGAGGAGCAGAACAAGGATCCGTCTCACCCGCATCACACTCCTATGGCGCAGAGGGTGCCCGGCCCGGTCATGTAGAGCCAGTAACCCCGGCCCTGATAGACCATTCTGTCGTCAGCATACTCGCCGCTCCCGCCGTTGATGACCGCTGTCTCGAAGACCTGGTGCCCGGCGTCGAATCCCATCAGGGTTGCCCACTGTCCGTTGACGGAGTAGAGGACGTCCCTTGCCGTTACGGGTGCCGTGCCGGTGATCCCGATGGCGTTCCAGCCCGAATCAAGAGCACGTTCTGCAGGCAGCGTCCGCGGATTGGTCGAGAAGGTGAGCGGAACCGCAGCCGGCCCGGCCGAGTAGATCCAGATCCCTTCGAGGGGGGCGAGTGGGTCGGTCTCCTGGAGGGCTATCCAGTCTCCGGCAACGGTGTCATACCGGAAGGCCGAGTGGCCGTCAGCGTCGACGTCGGCAAAGATCGCCGCGGTGTCGTTCCCGGCCGCAAGCGGCCGGGGGACCGAGACAAAGTTCCAGCCGCTCACAAGAGTGAGGCTCCCGCTTGAGGACGGGGCGGGGGCGTCACTCTCAGGAGTGAACAGGAGATGGTACTCGCTTACTGGCACAGCATCCCCCTTGGCATTGCGCTCGATGAGCGTTAAGAGAGCCGGAGTCTCGGATCCACCCTCCGGTACGATGCCGGAAAGCGAGATAAGAAGACGGACATCCTGCCCATAGTCGAGCTCGAACGCCGACAACGTAAGAGATCTGGAGACCCTGGACCCGGAGTAAATTACCTCCCCATCGCGTTCAATGACATAGGACCATATGGAATCCTCAAGATCAGTGGAGAACTCAAGGCTCCCCTGGTATCCAGTCCAGGGAGCATCTATGGTACCGACAAGGGTGAAACTCTCACCAAACGAGAGATCGTTAAGAGACGGCTCCGTCCGGATACTCTCTATCCGGTAAGTGGCGCCTGTCGGAGTGATCGGATGAATGAGGTTATCACAGACGCTAAGTGGCATGGACGTCGAGATCTGGCCATCCGGAGACGTGACTTTGACGACGTACGTGCCCACCCCGAACGCGGCCGTATTCACATCAAAACTCCAGCTCCCTCCATCGGCTACAGCAACCTCGCCAGAGAGGACACGTGCTCCATCCTCCTCTGCGGTTATCCGGTAGGCCAGCACTGTGCCTGCCGGGTAGCTGGTATCGCCGGTGATCGTGACGGTCTCTCCGTATGCCAGATCATCGATCTGGTCGATCCAGATCCTGGACTCTTCCACTACCTTAAAGGAGAACTTAGTGTAGATGTCGCCAACGTATGGTGATTCGAGAGTGTCGATCAGCGCATTGACCGCATCAGAGGGTTGGAGTTGGGTAAGATCTACGGGCGTTATTATGCCGGGTGCGAAAAGGTATCCGGTATCATTGACCCAGACCTCGTATTCCGCACCCGACGGGTGCTGGACGACGACGTAGTATTGGTCCTTCTGGACAAAACTGCCAGTCTCAGCGCCTGAAAGGATGTACTCGAAGGTGCCGTCGTTTTCCACCACCACCAGATCCCCGAGTCTCCGACAATCGGGACCAAAGATCCAGACCCTGACAGAGTCCGGTGCTCCCGTTGCAGTCCCAAATATCAGGAGTTCTTCGCCCGGGATAAGAGTGGGGGTGGAGGCCCCGGCGGAGAGCGAGGGGGGCCTCAACTGCAGGGAGGCCGTCGAGTATTGAACGTCACTGAGACTGTCCCTATCCAGAGGTTGCGCGACCGCATAACCCGTGTAGATACCGGCATCGAGGATCCGACCACCGACACTTGCGGTGTCCCACCGATAGGACCAGGTGTCGTCGGCCTCAACGGCCACCTGGGTGAAGGTCGTCGGGTTATAGTTCTCCACCTGCCTGCTGAGGTTGCCGAGCATAACACCGTCGGCAGCGAGATTCGGGCCGGTCAGGAAGAGGTAGGTGGTGTCGCTGTCGGTGTTGGTTCCGGAGAGGGTGATCTCCTCACCGATGGCATAGACACCGGTTCCTGACGTCATGATGGTAACGGCACCTTTCTCGACCCGCACCCTGACCTCGTCGTACCTGCTCGGGTCATGAGGATCAATAACACAGAGGGTGTAACTCGCGTCTCGCGTGCTCTGGTTGGTGGTGAGTTCAACGGACCGGGTGCCGGCGGCGGTGGTCCTGACGGTCACGTTGATAGCCGAGTTCAGCATCACACCAACCTGGTTCGCGCGGAACGTCGGGGGCTGTGAGCCGGGGTTCTTGATGGTCAGGAAGTACGCGCACTCGGATTCACCGGCAATGGTCACGGTGAACGCGTTGCCGCGAACGACCGAGTCCTTGTTCGACGTGATGCCTACCGCTTTTGAAGCAACCTCGAAGGTCACGGTGTTGGTGTTGTACTCTGTGCCAAGACCAGCCGCAGTGGGCCAGACTCCCCTGGCGGTGTAGGTGCCAGCCGTAGCCCCGGCCAGGTTGATCGGAGCCGTCTCGGTCCACTGGCCGGTGAGGGGCATTCTGAGGCTCACAGCAGGGCTGCCGAACGAGGTGACCGTACCGCCGCCGGGCAGAGTGAGCCGGACCTCGATGGTGTTGTAAGCGGGGTCGGCGGGGTCGGCAAGACCTGCAAGGTTGTGGTCAACCCGGAACCTGATCGCGCTCGACCGGGATACGCTCTGCCCGTCCACGGACGTAATGCCGGAAGTTCCCAGCAGAACGCGAAGGTTCGTGGACGGGGTGTGGACGAGAACGGTTCCAGCGGGAGCAGCCATCGGGTCAGCGTAATTGGTACCTATCGGGAAAGCATACCAGGTTCCGGTCCAGGATCCAACTGCAGTTGCGGTCAGGTCGAAGTTCGAGGTGTCGGCTACAACGATGGGTGATCCCACAATAGTCCTGTCGTAAAAGTCGCTGAAGTGGACCAGATATCCGCTGGGTGCTCCGCCAAAGATCGCGCTTACGTCGAGACTCTCCTCACCTACATAGACGGTACCGCCTACTGGAACACTCCGCGCCGCAGCCGGTGCAACGACCAGTGCGGCCAGGATCAAGGCAATAGCCATAGAAATTGCTGTTCGCTCTGAAATCATACTGATATCCCCATTCCTGTGCGCTACCGGAAACAGCGGGATTACACAGACTGCCGCCTGTGGGGGGTTGAATGCGAATTAGAGAACACTGAACCAGCTAAAGCCATCTTCCTGTGCGCAGTCTCTTGTATCTCTAAAGATACCATAAATATGCCGTTATCTCTCTGCCCCGAAGAGCAGGGTTTGAGCCAAATCCTGTGGATTCAGCAGAGCATTATCCCTGAGACCTCCTCTCCGGCCGCTGTTCACCCCGCACCGTAACGTCATGCTGCATCCCGTCACCCGACCTTCAGCACCACGAGTGTGATGTCGTCGAACTGCGGCCCGTCCCCGGCAAAGGCGGTGACGTCGCTGACGATCGCATCGATCATCTCCCGCGCCCCGAGCCCGAGCAGCCCCGGGATCAGCGCTGTGAGCCGCTCCATCCCGTACTCCTCGTCGCGCTCGTTCGTGGCCTCCGTCACCCCGTCGGTGTAGAAGACCACCGTATCGCCGGGGTTCAACCGGAGTTCCATGAGTTCGAGCTCGATGTCGTCGAAGATGCCGAGCGCGATCCCCTTCCCCCTGAGGAGGACCGCCTCGCTCGATCCCGCCCTGAAGAGGAGCGGGGGGTTGTGGCCGGCGTTCACGTAGGTGAAGGTCCCCTTCCGGGTGTCGAGGATACCATAGAAGAGCGTGACGAACATGCACGTCTTTGAGTCCATGCAGATGTAGCGGTTCGCCTCCAGGATCGACCCGGCGGGGTCGGGGTTCTCCGACGCGCTCGCCCGGACGAGAGTGCGGGAGAGCGCCATGAAGAGTGCTGCAGGGACGCCTTTTCCCGAGACGTCGGCGATCTCGACGCCCCAGCAGCCTTCACCCACAGGGATGTAGTCGTAGAAGTCCCCACCGACCTCCCGGGCGGGCAGGTTGAAGCCCGCAATATCGAACCCGGGGAGCACCGGCGCCGACTCGGGCAGGATGCTCTGCTGGATCTCCTTTGCGATCTCGAGTTCCTTCTCGATCCGCTCCTTCTCCGCGGTCGTCCGCCGGAGATCCTCGATATGTCCGCGCAGATCGGCCGACATCCTGTTGAAGGAGCGGGCGAGGTCCTCGAACTCGTCCCCGGTCTCCACCACCACCCGGTGCTCGAGATCCCCCTGCCCTATCGCCTCGGACCCCTTCTGCAACTCCTCGATGGGCCGGGTCACATGCCGGGTGACGGCGAGGGTCAGGAGGGCGACGACGGCGAGCAGGCCGAGGAACACCCCGGAAAAGACGGTCTTCATCGTCTCCTGCTGGCCGCTGATGTGCATGGCGGTATCCTCCGACGCCTGGAGGATGCTCGTCCGGGTCTCCTCTATCGGCGCGAGCACCTCATCGACCGGCATCACCACCCCGACGCTCCAGTTCACGCTCCGGATGGGGGCATACGCGACGAACCGCTCCCCGTCCTCGAACCCGACCCTGGCAATCCCGGTCTCCCCCGCGGTCATCTTTCCGGCGACCGAGACGAGGTCCGGGTTCTCGCTCGCGAGCAGGTTCTCGGCGACGAACGACTCGTCCCACCGCATATCCCCCGAGGTGAGGCCGGGCCGGCTGATGACGTTTCCGTGCTGGTCAATCAGCATGGCATACCCCCGGTCCCCCACCTGGGTGCCGATGATCTGCTGGTTGATCGTCTCGATCGTGACGTCCGCACCGACCACCCAGACCCAGTCCCTCCCGGCGTCGTAGACCGGCCGCGAGCAGGTCACCATCAGGCCGTGCCCGGTGAGGTCGACGTACGGCTCGGACCAGACCATCCCGCCGTTCTCGACCGCCTGCAAAAACCAGCTCCTGAGCCGGGGGTCGCAGGTGGCGTCGAGCCCGGTCGTCCAGGGATAGATCATCGCCATCCCGGAGCCCGTTCCGACGTAGACGGCGGCGAGGTGCCGGTTCGTCATAGCGATGGGGATGAAGATGTCGTCCATCGTCCCCGCGGCGTCCTGCTCCTCGCTAAGATGGCCGGCGTCGATGCCGGGCGAGAGGAAGAGGACGGAGGTTGCACGCCGGTCTGCCGGTTCTTCATCCTGCAGGTAGAAGTGCCGCGGCCGGACCATGGACGGGTTCTCCATGACGGTCGCGGCGTAGCGCTCCATGACCTCAAGGTCCCCGCTCACCTGTTCAAAGACGATGTTGCTGATGTAGCCCTGGTCCTGCGCAAGCCGGAGAAGCGACTCCTCGGCGTTGCGTTCGAGCGCGGCGGTGCTGTCGTTCATCGCACGCGCCCCGAGATCGGTGCTCCGCTCAAGCGCGTAGCGGCCGACATCGTCCATCTGAACGAAGGCAAGAGAACCGGCGAGGAGGAGAGCAACCGTCGAGAGGGCCAGGAATACGAGGAGGAACTTGGTCCTGACCGGGATCCTGATCCGGTGGCCCTCCGGCTCGCTCTGGCTCATCAATAAGATTGTTCCGGGAAAGGAGATAAGGCATGCTGGATCGAATTCGCCTTCTCTGCGGCCTCGCGATCGCAGAGGACAGGTCGCTGCTCGTGGGCGACGACACCAACGGCGTGATCTACCGGGTCTCGTACGCGAAAGCGGAGAACGCGACGGGCAACGCCACAACGACCGGGTGAACAGCCCGGCTCAGGACCCCCCGGTACCGCCGCCCTTCGCCTCCCGGAGGAGGAAGAAGAACGCCGCACCCTCCTCCGGGAGGCCCGGCATGCGATCCTCGACCCAGATCCTGCCGCCGTAGCGGTCGATGAGGATCCCCACCAGGTAGAGGCCGAGGCCCTCCCCCACGCCGCGCTGCTTCTTCTCGTAGCGGTGAAAGATCTCGTCCTTCCGGGCGTCGGGGACGCCCCGGCCGGTGTCCGCAACCGTCACCCGGACAAACCCGTCGTCCCCGTCCTCTGCCCGGATGAAGACCTCGACACCGGGACCCCCGTGCCTGACCGCGTTCCCGATCAGGTTCGTAAAGACCTCGGAGAGGAGATCGTCGGCCAAGACCTGCCGGCGAACCTCCTCATACCGGAGGGGAAGATCCGGGAAGTGGGTGGCCTCCTCCCGGATGACCGCATCGAGGTCGATCGCCCGGATATCAGGTGGTCCTGCATGGATCCGCCGGATCTTCGAGACGATGCCGAGGATCTCGATACTCTTGCCGATGCTCTTCTTCAGGCTCGCCACGTAACAGGCCGCCTCCCCATCCAGCGAGTCCTGGAGGAGTTCGGCGTAGAGGTTCGAGACGTTCTCGGTGTTCCCGATATCGTGCGTCAGGATGTCCAGGTAGAGGTTCGCCTCCCGGTGGGCGGACTCGAGATCCCGATGAACCCGGGCGATCTCCTCCTCCGCCTCCTTTCGCCCGGTGACATCCCGGACAATGCCGCCACGGTAGAGCGGCCGTCCGTCCGGATCGCAGATGACCGTGAAGTGGTCTTCAAGCCAGCGGTATTCGCCGTGCTTTGCCCGGAACCGGTACACGAGAAGTCCCTGGCCCGATGCGATTGCGTTGCTGAGCTCCGCTCCGACCGACGGCCGGTCATCGGGATGGATGCGATCCATGACCTCTGCGATATTCATCGCAGCCATCTCCTCTGCCGTAAAGCCGAGGATCTGCTCGATGACCGGGCTCATGTAGTCGTACCGGTCGGCCTGCAGGTTGCGCCGGTAAGCCGCGTCGAGCGAGTTCTCAAGAACCGCCCGGAACCGTTCCTCGCTCTCCCGCAGGGCGTTCTCTGCAAGCTTCCGCTTCGTGATGTCGGTGAAGAACGCTGTGGTGTATCCCGGCCGGGTCGAGAAGGCGGTGACTTCATGCCACTTCTCAAGAGAGGGCATCCGGTACTCGAACGTCACCGACCTGCCGGTCAACGCCACATCTCCGTAGGTGGCAATGAGATCGGCGACCTCCACCGGGTCAAAGGTTTCAGTTATCCGCCGGTTCAGGACGATCTCGCGAGATCTCCCGGAAAACGCTTCAAATGTCCCGTTAACCTCTAAAAAGACAAAATCAACAGCCCGCCCGGAAGCATCGGTGATGATCCGGCAGTGAGCGTAGCCGACGAGCGGGTTGTCGAGCGCCTGCCGGTACCACTCCATGCTCTCCCGCAGGGCATCCTCCACCCTTTTTCGCTCGGAGTCGTCGTAGGTGTAGGCCTGGATCTCGATCAGTTCCCCGTTCGCATCGAAGCGCCCGACCAGGTTCTCGACGACGTGGATACGGGTGCCGTCCCGGCGTTTTCGGGTTCGACCCTGGTTCTCGATCTTTCCCTCCTGCCGGAGGCGTAGAAGGAGCAGCTCCCGGTCGCCGGGGTCCTCGTAGAGGTCCAGGATGCTGGTGTCCAGTGCTTCGTTTACGGAGGCAAACCCGAAGATCCTGACAAACGCAGGGTTGCAGGCGATTATCCGGCCATCCGTCGCGGTGACGAAGTCGCCGGTGAGATCGTTCTCAAACAGCCGCCGGTAACGTTCCTCGCTCTCCAGCAGGGCATTCTTCGTAGATTGCAAGGTCGCGTTCTCGGCCCGGAGCGCCCGGTTCTCGGCCAGAAGTGCCGCAATGCGCTCGTCAACCGACAGATCTCCTGCCGCGGGGCCCTCCTGCCCGCCCCCCTCTGCTCCGCTGGTGAGCAAAGCCTCTGCTTCCTCGGAACGTGCCGTCATTTGAGATCCCGGTGGAGTTCTCACGCTGATTATCAACTGAGATTCATCCGTAGTGTATTAATACTACCTTGAGCGGGTAGGGGGAGAGCCATGAACTCCGACCCCCCGGCGACGGTGCTCCTTCTTCCCGGGGCCGTAACCTCCGGCAGCGCGGCCCCGGGTCAGACTCTTATTGTCATACAACCCATGTGATTTACGTTGCAGCCTGACGGGAGGTGCGTATGAGGTCTGAGGAGGTCAACGGCAACATTTTCTACAACGGCGACTGCGTCCGCGGGGCAGGTGAACATATCCCCGACGGTTCGGTCGACCTGATCGTCACCGACCCCCCATACGGCATCAACGGCGACCGGTTGCACCAGCACTACAACCGGGACGAGACGTTCGTCGTCGAGGGCTACGTCGAGGTCCCCGCAGACGGATACGGTGAGTTCAGCCGGCGGTGGATCGGGGAAGCCGAACGGATCCTCCGGCCCGGCGGGTCGATCTACATCGTATCGGGATACACGAACCTCTACCACATCCTCCACGCCCTGCGGCAGACGGGACTGCGTGAGGTCAACCATATCATCTGGAAATACAACTTCGGCGTCTACACAAGCCGGAAATACGTCTCCTCCCACTACCATATCCTCTTTTACGAAAAACCGGGCGGCAGGAGGACGTTCAACCTGGAGTCGAGGTATGGGATCGGGGAGAAGGGGCCGGAGAACGGGTCGCCCAACTACCGGGACCGTGAGGACGTCTGGATAATCAACCGCGAGTACAAACCGGGGAAGACGAAGAACAAGAACGAACTCCCGACCGACCTGCTCGTCAAGATGATCCAGTACAGCAGCAACGAGGGCGACCAGGTCTGCGATATGTTTCTCGGCGGGTTCTCGACCGCCCGGGTGGCGATCGGCCTCAACCGCAGGGCGACCGGGTTTGAGGTCTCGGGCCGGGTTTTCGACCTGAAGGTTGCGGAGTTGCGAGGTGCGGAACCGGGATGGCTGCTGCCGTCACTGAGGGTCCCGGAGATCGTGAGGCAGCGGAACCGGGGCCGGACCTGGACGGACGGCGATGTCGAGGCTCTGGTCTCCCGGTTCACGCGGCTCACCGCGTCCGGGACGACGAAGAAGCGTGCCATCGAGATGGTGGGGGAAGAACTCGGCCGGGGCCGGTGGGCTATCCGGAAGATGCTTGAGAAACAGGGTGTTCTTGCCGGGAGGAAGGCCGGCAGGAGTCGTTAAGACCATCAAAACACATTTTTGCCGATACGGCGAAGTATTCACGTCGAATGGAAGGACCAACACCACCAGTCACCGCGCGACCGTTCTTCAAATGGGCAGGAGGGAAGACGCAACTGCTCGATGCGTTCGCGGCAAGAGTTCCCGGCGAGCTCCGGGAGGGGACCCTGCCGATATTTGTCGAACCGTTCATGGGCGGTGGAGCGGTCTACTTCCTCTTTAACAGCACCTTCAGGTTCAGGGAGTGCCATCTCTTCGATATCAACGAGGAACTGGTCCTCGCCTACAGCGTTGTGAAGAACGACGTCGACGCCCTCATCAGCCACCTACGTGAGATCTCGGACGATTTCCTCGCTCGGGACGATGCCGGGCAGAAAGAATACTATTATGCCGCGCGCGAGGCGTTCAACCGCGCAAAAAGTGACGTTGATTTCAGCCGGTACGGCGAGGACTGGGCCGGGCGGGCTGCCCAATTCATCTTCCTCAACAGGACGTGCTTCAACGGCCTCTACCGGGTCAACGCGCGGGGCGGGTTCAATGTCCCGTTCGGCAGGTACAGGAACCCGCGGATCCTGCACGAAGGCCTGCTCCGGGCTGACGCCGGGCTGCTCCGGAACACGACCGTCCACCTTGGCGACTTCACGCAGGCCCGGCCCTACATATCAGAAGAGACCTTCGTCTACTTCGACCCTCCCTACCGGCCCCTGAACCGGACGTCGTCGTTCACGCAGTATGCGAAGGAGGGGTTTACCGACTGGGAGCAGCGGCGCCTCGCGACCTTCTACAGGCTCTGCGATGCCGGCGGGGCCAGGCTGATGCTCAGCAACTCCGACCCGAGGAACACCGATCCCGATGACGCATTCTTCGACGACCTTTATGCCGGGTATTATATCGACCGGGTTCCGGCAAAGAGGATGATCAACTGCGACGGGGCGAAACGGGGAGCGATCCGCGAGATCATTGTGACGAACTACGATCCGCACGACCACCGGGAGCGGGCCGTCCCAAAACTATAAAGTGTCCGGCGGGCATGCAGCCCCATGGCATTCCGGGAGATCGACGACGACCTCTGGGAGATCGTCCAGAGACACCTTCCGCCCCAGAAACCACACATCGGCCGGCCCCGCCGGGACCCCCGGCACCTCTTCAACGGAGTATTGTACGTCCTCACCACCGGGTGCGCCTGGAGCGACGTCCCGGCTGAGTACGGGACGAAATCGACGGTCCACCGCTACCACCTCGAACTGAGTGAGCGGGGAACCTACCAGGCGATCTTCCTCGACCTTCTCCGGTCGGGCTATGAGTTCCGGAAAGGGGAGCCTGCCCGGTGCGCCGCAGAGGATCTGCAGTCTCCCGTGCTGTAGCGGCTAAAACTCCCCCGCCACCACCACGAAGAGGTCGCCCGGGGGTGCCGGGGGCGCCGCCGCCGTCCCGACGGCGATCCTTTCCGCCGGGTAGCCGAGGTCCTCGCAGACGGCAAACCGGGTCTCCGGCGGGAGGGCGGCCGCAAACGCCCCGACATCGAAGGCCGGGTCGGCGATGAGAAAGACCACCCGACCCCGGAGGACCTCCTCCCGGGCCGCCGCGATCGCCGGGGTATGGTCCTTCCCGTGGGCCGAGACGACCGCCGCCCGCGTCAGCGGGACTTTCAGGCGGGCGAAGGCGACCTGGAGGGAGGAGATGCCGGGGACGACCTCGCCGGGGAGGTAGCCGAGACCGGCAAGCATCGGGTCCCCCGTCGAGAGGACGACCGCGTGGTCCGGGAGAGACCGGAGACCCCGGTAGTCCGTGATCTCGTGCACCTCGCACCCCTGCAAGATGACGTCACGGACGATCCCGATCGCACGTTCCGAACCGTAGATGAGGGTTGCCCCCCGGATGGCCGCGGCCGCCGCCTCAGTCAGCATCCCCGGCCCGCAACCGACCCCGACGATCTTCATGGCGACTCCCCGATGATACGCCCGTCGCGGTTGACGATCACGACCCGGACATCCGGATGGGCGGCCTGGAACGCGCGAAGCTCACGGCGGACGACCTCGTTCCAGAGCGCAGTTGCCGAGAGGTCTTCAACCGTCGCGCACCCGGTCCCCTCGAGCACGTCCGGGTTCATGAACTTCAGGATCAGGCCGGGAAGCCCGCAGATGACCGCGTCGCCGTCGACAGCCCCGAGTGCCTCTTCGAGTTTGTTCCCAACCAGGATCGCCTCGTGCTCCGGGAAGAGGAGCCGGGAGGAACGCAGCCCGAGCCGGCCGGTCGTCAGCACGACCCTCCCTGCCGCCCGGGTGACCCTCTCAAGCACCCCCTCCGTTATGTGATCGTCCCAGGGCTCCACGAGCCCGGTCGTCCCGAGGACAGATATACCGGCCTGCACCCCCACCTTCGGGTTCAGCGTCTTCTGCGCCACCTCCGCCCCCCGGGGAACCGTAAGGATGACCGTCGTCCCATGAAGGCCGGCCTCCTCCACCGCCTCGTTGATCGAGCGCCGGATGCAGTCGAGCGCCGGCCCCCCGATCGCCGCGGCTCCCTGCCGGTGGCGGGGAGTGTCGCGGGCAAAACTCCCGATCCCCTCGCCGGGAACGAACTGGACGCCTCCCGATAGGGAGGGGACCGCAGTCGCAACAAACTCGAGTCCCGCGGTCACGTCAGAAGGATAATCGCCGGCATCTTTCCAGCAGGACGCCCGGCCCCGGTAGCCGTCCACCGGGATACCGACCACAATACCGCAAGGAAGAGTGACCTTCACCTCGCTGACCGTTTCGAGCGTAAGCGAGAGAACCGCCGCCTTGCAGGCCGCGGCTGCCGTCGTTCCGGTGGTGAACCCCCGGCGGAGGATGGAGCCGGATGCCGTCAGGACCGCGAGCCCCCGCCGGACGTCCTCGAGAAGGGCAGGTGAGCGGCAGGCCGCCACCCACGCTGCGGGATACTCGAAGTCAGTAACCGGGTCCCGCATAGCCTGCACGCTCGGCACGGATCGTGATGATCTCGTTGATTCCCGCCACCGCGACCGGGGTCCCGCCCCGGGTGCCGACGTTCGAGACCGAGGGCACGTCGAGGGTGCGGAGGGCCTCCTTTGACTCCGCAGCGTTCACGAACCCGACCGGGGTCCCGACGACCAGCGCCGGCCGGACCCCTTCGCGGACCATATCGCAGACGACGAGGAGCGCCGACGGGGCGTTCCCGATCACCACGATCGCGCCCTCCATCCTGTCGCGCAGGGCAACGAACCCGGCGGACGTCCGGGTGATCCCCTGGTTCCGGGCGATATCCTCCCCGTAATCGAGGGCACAGACGACCTCGCTTGCATGCCCGCGTTTCAGGATGCCCGTCTGCACCATCCGGATATCGGTGATGATCGGCGCCTGCCGCTCAAGCGCGGCAAGCCCCGCATCGACCGGACTGCCTGCAAAGCGCATCAGGTCGGCCATCGCAAAGTCGCCGACCGCGATCGAGCACCGCTGCCGGATCCGGTCCTCGGGGGTGGCGTTCCCCACCCGTTCCCGGGCCAGGTTCCGGCTCGTGCTCGCGATCGCGTAGGCCTCCGGGGTGACCGCCGCAAGATCAGTATACGTACTTCCGGTGGTATCCCCGGGGCGTGATGATTCCTCTCCCATCAGTCTCACTCCTCCATACTCTCGTCTCTTCTCCGCCGACAAAGACGATCGAATGCATGTCCACGAAGGCAAAGTGGTCTTTGAATTCCCCAAGCGTCGTGATCAACCGCCCCTCCCCCTCCCGGTAGGCGTTTTTGACCACGCCGACAGGCGTCGTGTCGGGGAGGTGGCGACGGGCGATCCCGATCGCTGTATCCAGGTTGTGCGGCCTCCCCCGGGACCGGGGGTTGTAAAGGACGACCGGCACCTGCATCCGGAAGGCGAGGTCGAGCCTCCGCTCGATCTCCTCCCAGGGCGTAAGGAGGTCCGAGAGGCTCATCGTGACATAGTCGCCCGAGAGCGGCGAACCGAGGAGCGCCGCCGCCGAGACCGCGGCCGTGATGCCGGGGATGACCTCGACCTCGACCTTCGTGCCCGACCGTTCGGCCACCTCGAGGACGATGCTCGCCATCCCGTAGACACCGGCATCCCCGCCGCTCACCATCGCGACGACACAGTCCTCCGCGAGGGCAAGCGCCTTTCCTGCCCGGTCGACCTCCCGGCCCATGCTGCTCCTGACAACCTCTTTTCCGGCGAGCATCGGCTCGACCAGGTCAAGGTAGAACCCGTTGCCGATGACACAGTCGGCCTCACCGAGAGCTTTCAATGCCCGGGGCGTCATCTGCAGCAGGTCGCCGGGGCCGGTCCCGACGATATACAGTCTTCCTCTCCTATCGTGCGATTGCAACGGTAACACTCCCATACGTCTGCTTGGCAAGAACCAGAACTTTGCGTTTCGAGGCTGCGAGAGCCGAGGGTTCCGCGACCCCGGCAAGCCCGATCAGGGAGGCCCGCGAGGGGGAGGGGGCCGCCTCTGCGTTCAATGTTTCGTCGTCAAAGAAGACAAGGTTGCCGCCGAGGTCAGTAACAGCCCGGAGGAGTCCTTCCTCACCGCGCTTCTTTGCGGTCGTCGCGTAGACGAGAATCTCCGCAGGGCCGATCCCGGCTCGCGCGAGCGCCTGCCGGATGGCGCCGACCACGTCGGCGGCAGCAACGCCCTTCCGGCATCCGACACCGACGGCGTACTCACCCTTCCGAACGAGGAGGGAGACCCCCGGACCCGCGACGACGATCCCGGGTCCGGTGACGGCGTAGAGCGGTACGTCGGCGTCGAGCACCGCGGCGTTCACCGCCCGGGTGGAGTCGCGGTTCACGATATCGCACCCCGTCCGGGCGGCCAGTCCCTCGACCGACTCCCGGCCGCGGGTCTCGGTCGCGGTCGTGATCACCGGTTCGATCCCGAGACGGGCGAGGTCCCGGGCAAGGTCGTTTGCGCCGTGGTGCCCGCCGACGACCGGAACCGCGTAGCGCAGATCCGGGCCGACCACCACGACCGCCGGGTCACGCCACTTATCTGCAAGAAGCGGAGCAATCCCCCGGATAGCGATCCCGGCCGACATCAGGGCGACGATCCGGCCGTAGCGGCTGAATGCCTCCCGGAAAGCCTCCGGCCCGTAGAGGATGACCTCGGCGCCGAGCGCATCGGCAAGCCGGCGAGCATCGGGGAGGAACCGGTCGAGCGCGACAACAACGGTCCCGGTCATGAGTAGAGGACCGACCTCCCGAACCCCGACGTCGCCGGATCGACCACATCTCCTATGACGATCAGCGCCGTTCGCTCGATCCCGGCCGCCCGGGCCTTTGCCGCGATATCGGCAACCGTTCCCCGGACGACCTTCTGGTCGGGCCAGGAGGCGTGGTAGACGACCGCAGCCGGGGTCTCCGGAGGAGACTCCACCCGGGCAAGGACTTCCTCCATCCGCTCGGTGCCGAGGAAGACCACTATCGTCTGCCCGAGGCGGGAAAGCTCGGCGATCCGGTCCGCCTCAAGCGTCGCCCCCGCCGGGCGGGTGACGATCAGGCTCTCGGAGACGTCGCGGAGCGTGAACTGGGTCTTCAAGGCCGCAGCGGCGGCAAAGAGCGACGAGACGCCGGGGACGATCTCGGCCTCGATACCGCGCCGCGAGAACTCCGCCATCTGCTCGACGATAGCGCCGTAGAGTGCCGGGTCGCCGGAATGAAGCCGGACGACGAGTCTTCCGGCCAGAACGTGCTCCTCGACGGCATCGACGATCTCTTCAAGCGTCATCCCCCAGCTGTCGAGTCTCACGCCCGCGCCGGATTCTGCAACAAGCGCCGGGTTCACGAGCGAACCCGCGTAGATGAGGACGTCCGCCCGCCGGAGGAGGTCCATCCCCCGGACGGTGATGAGGTCGGGCGCTCCCGGCCCTGCACCCACGATGTAGACCTTATGCATGCGACCGCCTCGCAAAGAGGATCGAGAAGTAGTCGCTCTTCTCGGGGAGGTCGGCCCCCCGGTAGACCCGCTGCTCCGGCATGAACATCCGCTCCACGAGAACGAACTCCGAATAACCCTCCTTCGAGAGGGAGGCGGCGAGCGCCGCCGGCTTCCTGACCTTCATGAAGATTCGGGACTCCGGCCCGTTCCCGTCCGAGACGAAGAACCCCCCGGCCACCGGGACGTTCGCCACGGAGGCGAACGCGGTGATGGAGCTGATCCCGGGTTCGGTCGCAAACGTGATCTCCGGGTAGCGTCCGGCAATCACCTCGCAGAGCCGCGAGAATGTCGAGTAGAAGTTCGGGTCCCCGATGATCCCGAAGACCACCAGTTCGTCTCTTGCCCGTGGTGCAATCCTGTCGGCATTCTCTTCGAGGCACTCCCGGATGTAGGCCTCGTCGCTCGTCATCGGGAATTTGAGGACGACGGCATCGGGGCGGTAGCGCCGCACCAGGTCGTAGGCGAGGTTGCCGGGGACGAATACCGCCGCCGCTTCGCCAAGGAGCCGGACCGCACGCAGGGTCAGGAGTTCCGGGTCGCCGGGGCCGAGCCCCACCCCTACGAGCATCCGGCACCCCCGACAATGATGTAGACGGGATTTACTGGCTTGAACATCATCCCGCCGGCGATATCGGCAGACCGGGAGACCTGGATATGGACGGCCTCCACGAATATCCCGAGGCGTTGCATGGTTGCTACCGCCGATTGAAGCGTCTCGACCATCACCGCGTTCACGACGATCCTGCCCTGCACCGTCCCGGCCAGGAGGTCGAGGACCTCCGGCAGGCGACGGGACCCCCCGACGAAGGCGGCGTCGAGCGGCCCCAGGTCCGGGAGGATCTCCACCGCATCGCCCTCGAAGAACTCGACGTTTGAGGCTCCGGCGGCGGCCGCCTGAGCCCGGGCATAGGCGATGGCCTCCGGTCTCCTGTCGACCGCGTAGACGCGTTCAGCGAGCCTCGATGCAGCGATGGCGACCTTCCCGGTCCCGCACCCGACATCTACCACCCGATCGCCCGGGCGGATACCGAGTTTCGCGAGCGAAACGGCCATGACTTCATCCTGCGTAGGTCCTCCTTTCAGTCCCATAGCATCATCAGTTCCCAGATAAATTTGTGCTAACTCCTATTAAATGGCCCAGTGAACCCTCGCGGCACCCGGGTCCGATCGGCACGAGGGAAGGCACCGGCGATCCTCCATCCGACCGGAGAGACCAGGGTAGCGGAGGAAGCGAGAACGTAAAGGTTTTTGCGATAACAACAACAACGTTAGTACAATGCTCAGGATAAACCGAGACAAGTGTGGATACTGCGGTACCTGCGTCGCAGTCTGTCCCGAGGATGCGCTCGAGCTGATCGACGCCTACCTCAGCCTTGAGCGGGAGTGCATCGCCTGCGGCATCTGCGCACGGGCGTGCCCGCTTGGGGCACTGGAGGTCGTCCATGAAGAGTAACTACGATATGCTCGTCATCGGGGGAGGCCCCGCCGGCGCTCTTGCTGCGAAAACGGCGGCCGAGGCAGGAAACTCGGTCTGCCTCATCGAGAAGCGTGCCGCTATCGGCACGCCGGTCCGGTGCGCAGAGGGGATCGGCAAGGAACTCTTAAAAGAGTTCATCAGGCCCGACCCCCGCTGGATATCCGCCGATATCCAGAGTGCCCGAATCATCGCCCCGAACGGCACCGCCATCAAACTCGACCAGGACCGGGCCGGAAACGAAGTCGGCTACGTCCTCGACCGGAAGGTCTTTGACCGGGAGCTCGTCTGGCAGGCGGCCGAGGCCGGGGCGGACGTGGTTGTCAGGACCCGGGCGACCGAGCCGATCATGGAGAACGGAGCAGTCCGGGGCGCGAAGGTGATCTCGGTCGGTGTCCCGGCCGAGATCCGGGCCGAGGTGGTCATCGCCGCCGACGGCACAGAGGCACAGTTCGCCCGCCGGGCCGGGCTCGACACCACCGTCCCCCTCCGGGAGATGATGAGCTGCGCCCAGTACCTGATGACCGATATCAATATCGACGCCGGCTCAACGGACTTCTACCTGGGCAACGAGATTGCCCCCGAGGGCTACCTCTGGGTCTTCCCGAAGGGCGATCGGACGGCAAACGTCGGTATCGGCATCACGGGCCGCAAAAGCCGGGACGGGTCACGAGCAAAGGATTACCTGGACCGGTTCGTCGCGAAGAACTTCCCGAACGGAAAGACGATCGAGATGATCGCGGGCGGGGTTCCGGTCTGCCGGCCGCTCACCTGCACGGTCGGCGACGGCCTTCTCGTCGCCGGCGACGCGGCAAGAGTCGTCGATCCCATCACCGGCGGCGGGATCGGCAACGCCATGTATACCGGAAGGCTCGCCGCTCAGGTGGCGTTGAAGTGCATCGAGGCCGGCAACTGCTCAAAGGAGGCCCTGATGCCCTACGACACGGAGTGGCGGGCATCCAGGATGGGCGCAGGTATCGAGCGGAACTACAAGGTCAAGGAGTACTTCGTCACGCTCGACGATAAGAAACTCAACACCCTCGCGGACTCGATTGCAAGCATCAGCTTCAGTGAGTTCTCGGTCGCGGCACTCATCAGGGAACTGATCAAACGGAACCCGAAGATGCTGCTCGAGCTCAAGGCGCTCAAGGATACGCTATCCTGACCGTATCAACTGCCGGTTGAGCGTCTTTATCGTCTCCCGCTCCGCCTCCTTTTTTGTAAAGACCGTGATGACGTCCCCGGGCCGGATACGAACGGTGCCGCTCGGGATGATGAGGTCGCCCCCGGCGCGCCGGATGGCGATGAAGACAAAGTCGCGCACCTCGAGGTCCCGGATCTCGTGGTCGATGATGGGTGCGCCCTCCTCGGCGATGACCTCAAAGATAGTGCCGCCGGGGATCGAAGCGACCTGCTGGAGGTTCGGGCTCTTCGCCCAGTAATAGAGCCGGGTCGCCACAAGCTCGTCGGGGTTCTCGCTGATCCTCACCCCGACCTCGTTGAAGAGGTCGGAGTGTTCCTTCTGGTTGACGATCGAGACGACGTTTCTGACGTTGTAGCGTTTGGCGAGCCAGCAGGTCATCAGGTTTACGGCATCGTCGCTCGTGGTGGCGACGAGGGCGTCGGCCCGGTCGATCCCGGAATCCTGCAGTACGGCCTTATCGGTTGCGTTCCCGGTGATGGCAAGGACATCGTAGTGCTCCAGGATATCGCTCGCACGCTCCTCGTCCTGGTCGATCACCACCACGGAATCGCCGGCGTTCACGGCGATCGCAGTCAGGTTCCGGCCGATTCCGCCAAGGCCGACGATGATGGTGTACATCCATCTGGATTCAATCGTCGACATTGAAATACCTTGCGAAGAAACCAGTTGGTGTGATCTGCGGGGTGGATGAAGCGGGGAAGGGCTCGGTCCTCGGCCCGATGGTGGTCGCCGCCGTCGGGTGCCGGGCGGCCGAAGACCTTGCAGCCCTCCCTATCCGGGATTCGAAGGTTCTCCGGCCCAAGCAGCGCGAGGCGCTCTACGAGATCCTCTTCCGGGACTTCGCGATAGCGATCGTCACCATCGATGCCGCCGGGATCGACGAAGCCCGGACCCGGATGAGCATGAACGCGTGTGTGGCCGAGCTCCACGCCGAGGCGCTCACGGGGCTCAGGCCGGAATCGGCCTACCTCGACGCCTGCGATGTGAACGCTGAGCGCTACGGCCGGACGGTTGCAGGGCACCTCGACTTTCCCTGCGCGATCGTCGCCGAGCACCGGGCGGATGCCCGCTACAAGATCGTCGGCGCGGCAAGCGTCGTCGCGAAAGTCACCCGGGACCGGGCGATCCGGGAACTCGAGCAGCAGTACGGGAAGATTGGGAGCGGTTACCCCTCCGATGCGGTGACGATCGAGTTCCTCCGGGGCTACATCCGGGAATACGGGAGCCCGCCGCCGTGCGCCCGCCGGAGCTGGAAGACGGTGACGAACCTCTACCAGAAGACGATGCAGGATTTCCCATAATCCCGGGAAGATTTTATGCCTCACGCGCGCTAACCGTGAGTGATGAGTTGGCTCCAGATACTCCTTCTTCTCGTCGCGGCATATCTCCTGATAGCCTTCTACATCCGCGACCGGGGGCTGTTTCGCGACCACGTCATGTTCTTCGGTCCTATCCTCGCCATCAAGACCGAACGGGTCGGCTTCTTTGACTGGTTCCGGAGGTTCAAGACACCGCTCCGGGCCTACGCAACGCTCGGGGTCCTCATGGTTGTGGTGGTCTCGGCCTTCATGACGCTCGCCCTGGTCCTCGCCGTCCCTCAACTGCTGGTCCACACCCCGGAGCCGACCGGGATCTACGACCCCCGGAACATCCTTGCGATACCCGGGGTCAACCAGGCAATACCGATCACGGCGGCCGTCATCATCGGTCTCGTGCTCACGATCGTCATCCACGAATTCGGCCACGCGATCCTCGCCCGGGTCGAGGATATGCGGGTGCGGAGCATGGGCCTTCTCATCGCCGTCATCCCGATAGGGGCGTTCGTCGAACCCGAAGAGGAGGATGTCGACGCGGCGAAAGGGATGCCGAAGATCCGGATGTTCGGTGCCGGGATCACAAACAACATCGTCATCGGCCTCGCCTGCTTTGTGGTGATGTTCCTCCTCATCGGGATGGCGACGCCCCTTGCCACACCGCTCGTCCAGGGGGTCTACAAGGACTACCCGGCGGCCGAGGCGGGCCTTCCCGGCTACTCGGTCATCACGAGCGTGAACGGCATCCCCGTGACGAGCCAGGAGGAGATCTCGGCAATCATGGATGAGACACGGCCGGGGGAGACGGTCACCCTGACGGCCGAACAGGATGGGGTCGAGAGGACCTACACCCTCACCCTCTCCGAATGGCCGGAGGCGCTCGGCGACGACCGGGACGCCGGGTTCATGGGGGTCTACTACTACAACGCTCCGGCCGTGAAGGAGCATATCGGGAACGTCGCGGACCTCGGCCTGCTTGCGCCGCTCTACCTGACGATAGCCCCGATCGACGCCTTCATTCAGGGCAACACCCAGCAGCTTGCGATCCTGCTCGCCGACACCCCCGAGCAGGTCGCCTGGAAAGAGCCGTTCCCCTTCTTCTGGGGCACGGTCCACCTTTTCTTCTGGACCGGGTGGTTCAACCTGCTGGTCGGGATGTTCAACGCCATCCCGATCGTCCCGCTCGACGGCGGCTACATGATGAAGGAGGGGGTGGAGCGGTTCTTCGAGCGGCGGGGCTGGTCGCGATACGCGCAGCGGGTCGTCGCCTCGATCAGCGGATTTGTGACGGTGATGCTGATCCTCCTCATCACGATGCCGATGATCGTCGCGGCGCTGCGGTTCGTGCTGACGATGGGATAAAACCCTCCTCTTCTTCCTGCGGCCGAGGCGGCATCTCAAACTCTTGCGTGCCTCCACCATCGTCGGGCTCCCGGGCGGCGGCGACAGTCGGGGACGGGATCACTCGATCTCGTAAAAGTTGTTCAGATGCGAACAGGCGGATCGCAAGAACCGGTACCCCGACAGAGTCTCATCCGGTTCGGAATAATTCCGGGGCTGCATCTTATTCTCTTCATTCGCAAGCAGGTAGCAGACCTCTGAGTAGACCCTCTCTCGCACCAGTTTCAGGCAGGTCTGGTGATAGCGTTCGATATAGGAGGCTTCCTTAAACTCGGGAAAAACCTCAAAGTGCGGCTCGTTGTTTCTCACACTCTTTCGCGACTTCTCGCAGTCTTCCAGCAGGAGCAGATATCCAAGCCAGGGCGACGGAGATGTCTTGAAGGCTCCCTCCCTGTAGGCGGTCCAGAGGTCGTACGCACTCCCTAAAACCTCCTCTGTCCGGTTGTTGATGTTGTTCCCGAATGACGGCCCTTTTTGAGATTTCAATTCAAGGACGGCAACCAGCTCCTTTTTTCCGTCAGGATAATGTTTGATAACGATAAGGTCCCACTGCTTCTCCGCACGGAAATATCCAGGAAGGTCAAGTGATCTCCTTTGTGTGCAGATATCGCTCTCAGGGACCCCGATATCCACCAGCAGATCCCGGATAAGCGAGAAGAATCGGTCCATGTGCTTTCCGCCCGTCGCCTCCGAACGAAAGCCTTGGTCTTTTACACCTCGGTTGTTCTGATCGTTTGCCTGTGATGCCCTCTTATCCCAGAAATACTGCACTGCACAAGAAAAATAATCATCACGGGAAATTTCCCGAAGTATCCTGTCACTCACCATGAATCTGCCTCTATCAGAATAATCGGGACTGTTTTGCCTGATGAATAAATCGTTCAACCGCCATAAGGAAATATTTTTCTTCGATCTCAACGCTGATGCTATTTCGGCCCCACCGCGCAGCAGCGAGGCCGGTCGTCCCTGTACCACCAAAGGGGTCGAGAACCGTGTCGCCCACGAAAGAAAACATCCGTACAAGTCTTTCAGCCAGTTCCAGGGGATAGGGTGCAGGGTGTTCCCGGGTCGATGCTCCTTTAAGGTCCCAGACCTGGCGGAACCACGCCTTCTGATTCTCCTCCGAAATGACCGAGAGCAACCGTGCTTCAAGCGTGGGCTTCCGGTAACCGCCGGATTTCCTCTGGAAGAGGATGTACTCTATATCGTTCTTGACGATCCCGTTGGGTTCGTAAGGTTTGCCCAGGAACGATCCCGGTGAATCTGCCTCAAAGCAGGCGTTGGC